>JAUTXM010000174.1 GCA_030838025.1 Acidimicrobiaceae bacterium | reverse complement strand
GCTGTGCGCTGAAAACCCGTGCTCGTGGTGTGCGGTCCCCTCCTCCCGCGGTCCACCAGGTCGGGCATCCGCTCCAGCACGACTCCCAGAGGCTGCCTGCCCAGGGGCGCGTAGTCACCCTCGCCCGGGTACTTGAGCGGCCGTCGTCGAGCGCCGTCATGTCCGCCTCGATGGCCCGCTGTGCGGGCCGAGATTGCGAAGCGGTGAGGTCAGGCGCGCGCCAGCGAGCAGCACGACGTTGGGGTCGAAAGCCTCGTCGAGTTCGGCCACCCTGGCAACGCATTCGTCGACGACCCGCCGTCTTGCCTTTTCGCTGAGTTCGGCCACGAAACGGGCCCTCGGCGGTTGGGAAAGCCGGTAGCGGACGATATAGCGCGCGTCGGTGAGACCAGTGCGCACCGGTTCTTCGACCACGTCTATGTGCTCGAGGTCCGCGGCCTGGGCCGCGTGGCGCATGGTGGCCGCGGAGCCCAGCTGACCGTCGACCGACTTGAGGAATCGGTACCATTCCGGCGCTTCCCAACCCGCGGTGGCCAGAGCATCATCGATCGCAGCCTTCGCCGCTGGCGGGTCGGCGATCGCGAACACCGAGGCCACGATGAATCCGCCCAGCCGGACGGCGCGGCGCATTTCGACCAGCGCAGCTACGGGATCGGCGAGGTGGTTGAGCACGAACGCCGCCGCGGCGCCGTCGACGACCCCGTCCATCAGGGGCAGCCGACTGATGTCGCCCACAACCGCCGGCGGTCGCGACGAAGCCCGATGGGCCAACATCGGCCATGACGCGTCGACCGCGACCGCGTGAGCTCCGGCGGCGACGAGACGCCGGGAGACCGCACCCGTCCCGGCGCCCACGTCCAGCACGAGCTGTCCGGCCAGGTCGGGTGCTCGTGCCAGCAGGGCATCGGCCAGCGGCCCGTACACGAGCTCGGCACCCTCGGCCCACGCGGTCGCGGCGCCCTCGTAACCCCGCCGAGCGAAAGCCAAGCCGTCAGCCGCGGTCATGCCAGCCAGGCCCGTGCTTTCTCGACCTGGGCCGACCACCACGCCAGCTCGTCAGAATCACCGAGCGCCTTCTCCCAGGCGAACGTCGCCATCATGGCGATGATCGACAGACCCAGCTGCCGCTCGAACCAGCCGTCCGTCTCGACTCCGGCAGCCTCCAGCCCCTCCCGGTACGCCTTGATCGTTGCTTCCTTCGAGACTGGCAGCCGCTGCCGGTTGAGGGCCACATACCAGAGCAGGTCGTAGAGGCCCGGCGCCTCCCCCGGGTATGCCTGATCGACCAGAACGGTGCGCCCGTCGCCATGACGGCCGAGGTTGCCCATCTTCCAGTCACCGGTCACGAGCGTGGCAGGAGACTCGGCCAGGGCAGCGACCAAGTCCGCCGGGTTCTCGTGGAGCTCCCCGATAAAGCTGCTCAACCCGGGATTTATCCCAGCCAGGCGCTTCCACCCGGCGTCAGCAGCCGCGATCGGTCCCGGTACCTGGTCGGCCGACAACTCGGGAGCGATGGTCTCGGGGCAGAAAAAGCGGAGGCGGTTGGCCATCGGGCACAGACCGACGGTGTCCTGCCACCCCCAGAAATCGGCGTGGAGCTGTGCCATGTGGCGAACGAACCCGTCGTGGGTCCGGGCAGCCACGACTTCGTCGCCCGGGGGGACCAGCGACCCGCTGACGTCGTCCATGAGGATGCCGAGGCGGGTCGAGCCGCCAGTGGTGTCCAAGGCCATGGCGATGATCGTGTGGTCGATCACCTGAGGAAAACGGTGGTAGAGGCCAGCCCGCCATACCTTGTACTCCCAGTGGTCGGTGTTGCCGGTCACCCGCATGATCCAGTCGGACTCGGCGTCGAGCACCTTGAGGAAGCAGGATCGACCGTCGATGGTGAGCAGCTCGAAGTCGGCCCCGGACTTGGCGTCGGAAGTGCGGACCGGCCGGCGGTCTGTAGCTCCGGCGGCGAGCTCCTCAATCGTGTCCACGGAGTTCGCAACGTTCATGGTCCACAGCTTCCCGGTCGGTCAGCGGTCGATGCACCCAGCCCCGTCGTAGCCGCTGTGAGCGTTGTAGGCGGCGTTGCTGAAGTTGCCTTGGATCTTCCAGTCGGTGCGGCCGATGCGGACCGGGCTGCCGCTGAACGTCCAGGCGCACTTGTCGGCGTTCTCCGCGCCGGAGCTGTCCCACCAGCCGCCGTTGCGAGGATCAGTGATGGTTTCGCTGTACTCGTGGCCGCTCACGTTCGCGAGAGCCTTCAGCCCCTGGCTGCCGGAGTACGTCGATTCCGGGTCGCAGCCTGGGTCGCCGTCCAGGTTGAAGAAGAAGCCGAACTGCACCGGCACGTTGTTGATGGTGCCGTAGCTGTGCCACGCGCAGTAACCGGCGTGGCCGCGCGGGAGGTCCACGTACACCGGGTAGTAGCCGTTGGCTACCGGGTTGCCCACGGTGCGTGCCACCTCGGCCAGAACGTCCGACACCTTGGGAGCGTGACTGGGCCCGGCGCTGGTGTCGACCGAGTCGCCGGTGTACGTCACCGTCGTGCCAACCTGGCCGTTGGTTCCGTAGTACTCGGTGTTGGTCCCGGCGTAGGAGGTGCCGCTGAGCCCGCCGTACAGGGTGTCGAGGCCGCTCATCTTGTCGCCGGTGAACGTCGGGGAGGACCATGACGAGCCCCAGAAGATGGGGTGCACCACTGAACTGGTCAGGATCTCGCCACCGTGGTAGAGCAGCAGCGGCTGACGGGCCTTTGCCGGACCGGCGGCCCCGCGGGTCGGGACCACCACCCTCGCGTCGGCCGCGTGGATGCGTGCCGTGCCGGCCGCCGCCCCGGCGGACGGGAGCACGGCAACGGTCAACCCGACCGCGGCAGCCACGGCGAGGGCGACCTGTCGGCGCCGGGACGAAGGTGCGGAGCTGTCGGAACGTCGGTGCATCAGGCCCCCCTTTGGGCACGCGCCTGACCCGGTCGGGCCAGGCAGCTAAGCCGACCGCATCCGGCGGCGGATGGCAAGAGAAAACCGGCAGGAAGTCGCTCAGCGAATCACCGGTCCGAACCAAGCCCCTCGGGTCCGGGGCCTCAGCGGTGCACGAGCCCGCTGTCGAGCAGCGTCGTGTCAGTCCCGCACTCGCCTGCGGACGCGGGCCAAGATGATGGCATGACCAGTCGAATAGCCGTCATTGCGATCGACGCTGTGCAACCACGTGTGGTCGCCGACTTCTGGTGCAACGTCCTCGGCTGGCAGGTGGTCGAAGAGGACGAGACCGGCATCAGCATCGCCGGAACAGACGGATCCTGGCCAACTATCGATGTGTTCGCAGTACCAGAGAGGAAGACCGTCAAGAATCGGCTGCATCTCGACCTTCGCGCCGACGGCATGACCACGGCCGAAGAGCTCGACCGGCTCCTCGGCCTGGGCGCGCGACGCACCGACATCGGCCAAGGGACCGATGTCTCCTGGGTGGTTCTCAGCGATCCCGAAGGCAACGAGTTCTGCCTACTTTCGCGAACCGTCGAAGAGGCTCGGGGCTGACTCGGGACGCGACGAGCAGCCGCCCTCCCGCGTCCCAACGGCACACATGTGCCCGTGCGACACCGTTTGTGCGACCTGATGTGTTCCAACAGCACACCTGTTCGGTTCCGGCAGCGAGACACCCGACTGCTCGGGCAGCGAGACTGCGGCCGCGTTCTAGCCCGCGGGTACTCTCGAACAGGTGGAGGAGAACAAGGCACGTCGCGTCGTCGACGTCTTGCGCGAGCGTGGCACCGACGCCGATCTCGCCAGGGTCGGGGTCTATCAGTTCGGGGTCAGCGTCCGGCTGCCTGACGGCCGTGAGGCGACGTGGGACTCCGACGACACCGCCGCGCTCGAAGCACAGGTGATGCGCAACGGCGTGCTGGTGGGGTACGTCCCGGCGATCGACGGCTCGGACGACTACACCGAGGACCAGATCATCGACACGATCCTCAGAACCGACTACGACAAGCCGATCGCCTCCCAACGGAGGACGACACCGCCACCCGCACCGTCACTGCCGCAGAAGGGCGGGCTCTTCCGCCGTTTCATGGACGGTTTCCGCTACCGCTGACAACGCCTCAGAGCTTGCTCGGGCGGCGCGGGATGCTCGGCGGCGCGGCTACAGTCGAGCAATGGCTAACAAAACGATCGGCCTCTCCGACGAGCTCGCGGCGTACGTCCTCAAGGTCGGCACTCGGGAACCCGACGTCCTCGCGCGACTACGTGAGGAGACCGCCGCGCTGCCGCAGCACGGCATGCAGATCGCGCCCGAGCAGGGCGCCCTCCTCGCGATGCTGGTCGAGCTCATCGGCGCGCGCCGGTGCATCGAGGTGGGTACCTTCACCGGGTACTCCTCAACCGCCGTCGCCCTCGCCCTCCCCGAGGATGGACGACTCGTCTGCTGCGACGTCTCGGAGCAGTGGACCTCCCTCGCCCGCAAATATTGGGACGAGGCCGGG
>JAUTXM010000146.1 GCA_030838025.1 Acidimicrobiaceae bacterium | reverse complement strand
AGGGCTTGCGCCCCGGTGAGTTTCATCCGGGCATCCCGGTCCTTCCCTGGAAAATGAAACGACCTCCCGGCTGGGAGGTCGTGCGCACGCGTGAGGCCCCCGCGTGCGTCAGGTGATGAGTACGAGTTCGCGCGAGGAGGTGGCCATCGCCACCGATTGTGGCACCGCGGACGCCGATGCGCAACCGCAGTACTTGGAGGATCGAACGGCGTCAAGCGCAGCTCAGGCCAAGCCCGGACACTGGACGGGTCCGACCGAGGCGGGAGGCGCTTAACGTCCCGCGACGGGCGGGTCGGCCGCAGGCGGGTCGGCCGCAGGCGGGTCGGCCGCAGGCGCAGGCGCGACCGCGGCCGCAGGTGCGGCCGGTAGGGCTACCGGCGGTGCCGCAGGCGGGGCGGCGGGTGCGGGGGCGATGATCTGAAGGTCGTGCGCTTCGGTCTCGACGCCCGCGGTTGACGTGACGATGACAGTCTGGGGGCCGACTGGGGCGTCGCCAGGCACGGCGAAGCGGATCCGGGTATCGGTCGTGTCGGTCGAATAGAGGGTCCTCGGCACGCCGCTCAAGGTGACACTGACCCGGCGAGTCGCGTCGCTGTTCTCTCCTGGGTCGAAGTTCGTGCCGAGCACCGTCACGATGGCCGACGGCGCGGCGGTCTGCGGGCTGACGGAGGTAATTGTCGGCGCATTCTTCTGGGCCGCTTTGTTCGCGACGTATACCCCGGCCGTGGCGCTCGTCATGGCCAGAAGCGGCGAAGGAATCTCGGGCAGCACACTCTTTCCCGCCAGCTGCACCACGAAATATCCGAGCGCAATGATGTTGAATATCAGATATTGAGAATCGATAAGGTCTGCTGAACCGCTGTCGTTGGTCACGACCTGAGCGGCTACCGGGGCCGATGACTCCGACTTCTGAAGTGTGCCCGCCGTCAGCTTGTAGGTCACGATCCCCTTTGCGAGAACCGCCGCCGCGAACGGGCCTCCGAGGAGGATCAGATACTGATCCCATGTCTTGCCAGGCAACACGTCGCCGAGCGCTACGCCATCGAACATAACCCGACCCAGCAGGTACCCGAACCCTGTTCCGGCCGCGACCGTCCAGATGCCTATTTGGGTGAGCGACGTGGAGAAACGCTTGTCGTGGCCGACGAGGGGTCGAAAAATACCGAACTTGGACGAGGCGCCCACGGCTTGGAGAATCAGCAAGGCGATCCCGACCACGCCTATCCCGAAGACCAAGGACCACCACCGGCCCACCGGAAGGCCACCCAAGGTACTGTCCCGGTTGTCGGCCACGAGCGCCATGATGATCAGGACGGCGGCGGCCGCAAGATAGACCACCACGAAACCCCACGAGAGATACTCGACAAACGGCCCGCCCGTGGGCGGGGAATCATCAGGTGAGCCGGCCCCGCCACCCACGGCTGGAGCCGCCGCGGCTGGAGCCGCCGCGGCGATTGCCTGGGGTGGTGTGTTCGCGGGCGGCGCGCCATTGGCGGGATCAGCCCCGGGCGGCACTGCCGGGAGCGGGCCAAGCGCCCGGTTCACGGCCATGTCAACAGGCCCCTGCGAACTCGCGTCGATCCACCGCTGCCGATCGTCACTGCCGATCGCCCCACCGCACACCCCCACGCTCGACAACCAATATTGACCACCCGACCATCTTTCGTCAATGGCCAAATGGGCATTCGCCGCTCAATCCGTCGTCCCGCAGCGAACGACGATCCGGACATGAAGCGGGCAAATTCACAAACGCAGGCCACGGGCCGGCTCACGACGACGTCGTCGATCCAGCGCGCCCACAGATCCGACGCCGCTGGACACCGCTATGTACTATCCCTCTATGTCGATAAGGGCAGGCCGGATGTGGCTGTGCGTCGCTCTTCTGGCGATCGGCCTCGTGGGATGCACCGAGAATGGCTCCGTCGGTCGCGGTACAGGCGACGTCGTTTCGGTCACCCTCATTCAGATGAATGACGTCTACGAGATCACGCCAGTGGCCGGCGGAAAGGAGGGGGGCCTGGCCCGCGTGGCGACCCTTCGCAAGCAACTCCTGAACAAGAACGCGAACACGGTGACCATTCTGGCCGGTGATCTCCTCAGTCCGTCGGCGCTGGGAACGGCGACCGTGGATGGCCAGCCCCTGGCCGGCAGACAAATGGTCGACGTGATGAACTCTGTCGGGCTCGACTACGCAACCTTCGGTAACCATGAGTTCGACCTCAAGCAGGACGCGCTTTCGCAGCGCATCGCCGAGTCGAAGTTCAAGTGGTTCTCGAGCAATGTGGATGGGCTGACAGGCGTTCCGCGCAACGTCATCATCACCGAGAAGAACTCCGAGGGGGAATCGATGCGGATCGGGCTTTTCGGCCTGACCATCGGCTCCAACAATGCGACTTATGTGAGTTATGAGGACCCCATCTCCGTGGCGAAGGAGCAAGTGGCCGCACTACGAGACAAGGTCGATGTGATAATCGCCGTGACCCACCTCGACCTTGCCACCGACGTCAAACTGGTCCAGAGCGTCCCTGGAATCGACCTCGTCCTAGGAGGACACGAGCACGAAAACACCCAGGTCGAGCGCGGAACGTCGTTCACGCCTGTCTTCAAGGCCGATGCCAACGCCCGAAGCGTGTATATCCACCAGCTCCGATACAACACCGCCACCAAAAAGCTCGAGACCGAGTCCAGACTCCAGCGAATCACGGCCCAGTTTGCTGACGACCCGCAGGTCGCCGACGTGGTCGCGAAATGGATGAAGGCCGCCTTCGCCGGGTTCAGAGCCCTGGGGTTTGACCCTGAGCGCGTGGCCGCGACCACGACCGAAGCGTTGGACGGACGTGAGTCCACGGTGCGCACGATGCCGACCACGCTGACCAAACTGGTGGCAAAGGGGATGCTCGATGCCGCGCCAGGAACAGAGCTGGCGATCTTCAACGCGGGCTCGATCCGTATCGATGACGAAATTTCTGCTGGAGAGGTCACCGAGTACGACGTTCTGCGGACGCTTCCATTCAACGGAAGCGTCGAATCGGTGGATATGTCAGGAAGCCTGCTGCAGAGGGTGCTCGACCAGGGCATCAAGAACGCAGGCACCGGCGGCTACCTCCAGACTGCCAACGTGACCCGAAGTCCCGCGAACGATGGCTGGCTCATTGACGCCCTACCGCTCGTTGCAACGAGGACCTACAGCGTAGCCATCGACGATTTCCTCCTTACGGGCGGCGAGACCGGGCTCGACTTCTTGAAACCTGGTCCTGACATCACGAACCGGGTTTCGCATGGCGACATCCGAAAGGCAATGATCGCGGAGCTGCAGCGCTAGGCCGCTTGCCGGCGTTAGGCGTCGGGCCGGCCCTCAGGTCCGGGTCACGGCGGCCAGCCAGGCGTCGACGCCGTCGGGCTGAAAGGTGACGACCAAGCGGGAGCGCTCGATGGAATCGACCCGCCAGCCATGGCTGAAGCTGGCGCGGATCTCGGCTTGGGTGATTCGGCGAGGGCCCCAGTCGCCTGATTGGTGCTCGTTGAAGCACAGCATGAAGTAGCGGCCTCCGGTGCGAATCAGCTCGGCGAGGCTCTGGACATAGCGTGGGCGTTCGTCGTCGTCGAAGACGTGGTACACGCCGCAGTCGAGGACAGTGTCGAACTGGCCCAGCGGATCCGTGAAGGATGTGAGGTCTAAGGCGTTCCCAACGACGAACTGAACCCTCAGGCCCCGGTCGTGTGCCTTCACCTCAGCTTTGGCGATGGCCGTTGGGGCAGCGTCGATCCCGACTGCGGCGAGCCCGAAGTCGGCGGCCATCAGCGCGTGTTCGCCCGTACCGCAGCCGATATCGAGCACCCGGCCTCGGATCTGCCCCGACTGCGCGAGGGCCAGAAATGCCGGCTGGGCCTCGTCGATGTCCCAAGGCGGCGTGGCGGCATAGCTGGCGTCGAATCTGGTCGCCTCACCGGCCGGATGGCCTCCACCGGCTGCACCCGCCGCACGGTCCGGACCCGCCGTATTGCCCGCACCTGCCGCATTCGCCCCGCCTGTAGCGCTCATGCGGCGCAAACCTCCCGAGCTACCGCCACGTCACCAGAGTAGGTATCGCCGAGGACGAACTGCGCCACGGCGTCAGGGCGTTAGGGCGTCGGCCCAGACGGCGGCCACGGATTGCGCCACCTACGGCTGGGTGATCGCACCACGTTCGGCGCCGGTGACGAGCTTGGCGTACTTGGCCAGGACACCGGTCGTGTATCGGGGTTCGGGCAGCTTCCAATCGGCCCGGCGACGGGCCAGCGTGTCGCCGTCCACCAGCAGGTCAACGGTCCTCGACGGCACGTCGATCACGATTCGGTCCCCGTCCGCCACGAACGCGATCGGGCCGCCGTCGACCGCCTCGGGCGCCACGTGCCCGATGCACAAGCCGTGCGTCCCGCCGGAGAACCTTCCGTCGGTCAACAACGCACAATCCCCGCCCCGCCCAGCGCCCTTCATGGCACCGGTAACGGCGAGCATCTCCCGCATGCCCGGTCCCCCCTTGGGACCCTCGTAGCGGATCACGACGACGGTGCCTGGCTCGACGCGGCCCTGCAGAATCGCCTCCATGGCACCGTCCTCCCCGTCGAAGACCAATGCCGTTCCCTCGAAGCGGTCGGAGTCGATGCCCGCCACCTTCACGACCGATCCCTTCGGCGCGAGCGTCCCCCGCAAGATGGCGATCCCGCCCGTGACATGGATCGGGTTGGTCATGGGGTGGACCACCTCGCCGTCGGGGGGCGGCGGATCCATCAGAGCCAGATTCTCGGCCATGGTGCGCCCGGTGACCGTGAGGCAGTCGCCATGCAACAGGCCCGCTTCCAACAGCTCCCGCATGACAACCGGAACGCCCCCGATGCGGTCGATGTCGGTCATGTGATACCGGCCGTGGGGCTTCGTATCGGCCAGGTGCGGTACCCGCCGGCCGACTCGATCGAAGTCGTCGATGTTCAGTTCGACCCGAGCCTCATAGGCGATCGCCAGCAGGTGCAGGACGGCGTTGGTGGAACCACCGAGGGCATTGACGACCGCGATGGCGTTCTCGAATGCCTCCTTGGTCAAGATCTGGCGAGGGCGGATGTTGAGCTCCAGCAGCCGGACGACCGCTTGGCCAGTGGCGTAGGCGAGATCGTCGCGCCGGCGGTCGACGGCGGGCGCCGAGGCGCTGCCCGGCAATGCCATGCCCAGCGCCTCGGAGACCGACGCCATCGTGTTGGCGGTGAACATCCCGGCGCAGCTGCCCACGGTCGGACAGGCGTTTCGCTCGATGAGAGCCAACTCCTCGTCGGTCAACCCTCCCTGGGCCCGGGCGCCGACCGCTTCGAAAACGCTGACGATATCCAGCGCCTCGCCTCGGGCGCCTCGGCCGGGGAGAATGCTGCCGCCGTAGAGGAACACCGACGGCAGGTTGATCCGGGCGGCGGCCATGAGCATTCCCGGAAGCGACTTGTCGCAGCCTGCGAAGGTCACGAGTGCGTCGAAGCGCTCGGCATGCATGACGACCTCGACGGAGTCGGCAATGACCTCCCGACTTACGAGCGACGCCCGCATCCCCTCGTGGCCCATGGAGATGCCGTCGGACACGGCGATCGTGACGAACTCGAACGGAAACCCGCCGGCGTCACGCACCCCCTGCTTGGCCCGCTTGGCCAATCGGTCGAGCGGCATGTTGCAAGGCGTCACCTCGTTCCACGACGACGCCACGCCGACCTGCGGCTTGTCCCAGTCGGCATCGGTCATGCCGACCGCCCGCAGCATGGCCCGGGCGGGGGCCCGCTCGAACCCGTCGGTGACCTCGTGACTGCGCGGCTTCATATCGCTTGCCATAGGCG
>JAUTXM010000140.1 GCA_030838025.1 Acidimicrobiaceae bacterium | reverse complement strand
CAGTGAGGTCGGCGACGATGTAATAGCCGTCGAGACGGATCACCGGCAGGAGCTGATGGACGATCTCCAGGTGCTCGATCAGTACGAGGAGCAAGAGCGGTTCGAAGTGGGTCGCGAAGTAGGCGCCGACGGTGGCCAGGACGATGATGACGTTGAGGTAGACACCGCCCAGGTCGGTTCGCAGCCGCGCTCGTCGGCTCAGCCGGTAGGCGTCGGTGACGTCGGTGTAGAACGCGGGCCACGCCAGGTACAGGCCACAGCCCATCTTGCCGGGGTGACCACCGCCGTAGCGGCAGGCGGCGGCATGGCCGATCTCGTGCAGCGCCGCCGCCAGAACGACCGCGACAAACAGCGGCAGGAAGATTCCGGGATGCAGCAGCGACTGCCGTAGGGCTTGGGCGACGCCGTGGACGAAGAACAACCAGTAGTCGGCCGCGACCACACCGACGAGCGCAGCCAGCAGCACGGGGGGAAGGAAGAGCGGCTTGAACAGCTCGCCCAACAACTCGGAGGTCTTCTCGGACACGACACCGACCCGGAAGCGAAAGGCCAGGAAGGGGTCGACCTTTTCGGATTTTGGGCTGCTCCCGTCCGCGGCGGCCAAGACGCCAAGCGGGCGCAGCTTCTCGTCGACCAGGAAGTGAACGTCCTCCGGATCGAGACGGCGGTGGATCTCGGTACCGAGCTCGTCTGCCATCTGGCGATAACTGTGTTCGCCGTCGGCCTTGCTGGCCAGGCGGTAGAGCAGGTCGGGGAGCTGGATGACTTGGCCGTCGGGCCGGCGAACCATCGACGGCGCCTCTTTGTAGCCCGACCCCTCGTACTCGCCGATGAGCTGCACGCCTTCGGCCAACCGTGGGTTCGGCCCCAACGTGGCGGGGCCCGCCGAGGGGGTGGATCCGGTGGTGGTGGCCGTGGCCTGGGGGCCGTCGGGGACTTCGGGGCCTTTGGTGCCCTCGGGTGGGGTGCCTGCGGCGGCGGTGTCTCGGGCGATGGTCAAGGGACTCGCCGTTCGGTTACGAAAGCAGCGTCAGGCATGCCGACTGTTGTTCCCGCGGGCTGACAGACCAAACCGCGGCATTCCACCATTCCTCGTCCAATCTCGGGACGCGAAAATGTGGGGAGCCGAGGGCTCCCCACATTTCGGTTCTGGCAGTCTTCTTTGTACGATTTTGACTGATCAGTTGCCCTGAACGATCGGGGTGGTCTGGGCGGCGTTGGCGTAGGCGGTCGCGTTGTCGGAGAGCACATTGGCCGCGACCGCGGCGTTCACTGGAACCGCAATGTTGGCGTTGATCAGGCTCATGGCGGCTCGTTCCGGCAATTCCTCGCCGGCCAACTCGTCAAGCTCGTCGTGGGTCAGCTTCTCGTCTGCCATGGGAGATCCTCTCAGTTCTGCTGGATAATGGGGGCGGTCTGCTGGGCGTTGGCGTAGGCCACTGAGTTGTCGGATGCGACATTCAGAGCAGCGGCCAGGTTCACCGGAGCAGCAACATTGGCGTTCACCAGCGACATGGCGGCCCGTTCGGGCAACTCTTCACCGGTCAGTTCGTCGAGTTCTTCCCGGGTCAGCTTGTCGTCACTCAAAGGTTTCTCCTCACTTCTGTTGGAACGATCGAGCCGTCTCGACCGGAAGCATCCAAGGGCCCGCCTGCAAGCACCTTGAGGCATATCTCTTCCCTCACCTCCGAGGACCAAACCGTCGGGTCCTGCGGTAGGGGCCAGGGCCGTTGTGGGCATGATCCGATCATGACTGCCCGACCCGCCGACCTCCGCGCCCTGCTCGACACCGTGACCACGATCCCTTCGAACTTCTCCCCCGATGGTTCGAAGGTGCTGGTCCAGTCCAACCGGTCGGGGTTGGCCCAGCTGTACGTCGTGCACCGGGAGAGCGGCGAGATGCGCCGGTTGACCGATTTCGCCGACCCAGTGGCGGGGGCTTATCTCCCCCTTGGCGACACAGTGGTACTGGCCAGCTCCGCGGGCGGGAATGAACGGTCGCAGTTGTACGTGATACGAGACGACGGGACCGGCCTTCGACCTCTGGTTCGCGATCCGGAGGTCATCCACCGCCTGGGCGGCGCCTCCCGTGACGGAGCCTTGTTGGCATTTAGCTCCAACGCCCGACACCCAGCCGACTTCGATGTACACGTCTTGACGCTGGACACCGAGGAATCCCGGACCGTATTCGAAATGGGCGGAATCTGTCACGGTCGGGGCTTCTCAGCCGACGGTCGATGGCTGGCGGTGAGCCGCCGCACGAACCTCGGTGGTGACAACCAGCTGTACCTCGTCGATGTCGATACCGGTGACGCACTCGAGGTGGCGGCGCATGAGGGTGCGGGCTACGTCGGTGCCCCGGCCTGGCTTTCCGATGGTTCATCGTTCTATTTCGCCACCGACCTGGGGCGCGACTTCGCCGGCGTGGCCCGATTCGATCTCGACGCCGGGACCTGGGCATACGTCATGGAACGGGGCTGCGATCTGAGCTGTGTGATGAACTGGCCTGCGACCAGGCTGCTGGTGATCGCAGACGAGGCGGGAGCCACGCGGGCGGAGCTGTACGAGCCGTCAACCTTGCGCTCGATGGCCGAGGTGCCCCTGCCCGGTCTCGGCTCCGCCGAGTTCGGATTCTCGCGGGACGGAAGGTTCCTGGCGTATTCATTCACTTCGGCGATCGAACCGGGAGATGTCTGGTGTTTCGATTGCGACTCGGGCGAGAGCACTCGGCTCACGACTTCGAACCATGACGCAGCCGCCGCGATGGTGACACCGACGATGGAACCGATCGCCAGTTTCGACGGCGAGTCCATACCGACCTACGTGTATCGACCGGGGCCCAGTGGCGCTCTCGATGAGGACCCGGTGCCGGTCGTGGTGTACCTGCATGGCGGCCCCGAAGCCCAACACACGCCGACGTTCGACCCGATCGTGCAGTATCTCGTCGCCGCCGGCTTCGCCGTCGTGGCGCCAAACGTGCGGGGTTCCACCGGCTATGGCAAGCGTTTCGAGCATCTCGACGACGGCCGCAAACGCCTGGACGCAGTAGCGGATCTGGCTGCGGTCCACGACTGGATTGCAGCGAGCGGCGACCTCGATGCCCGGCGGGCGGCACTGCTCGGGGGCTCATACGGCGGTTACCTGGTGCTGGCCGGCCTGGCGTTTCAGCCTGAGCGGTGGGCCGCCGGCGTCGACATCGTGGGTATCTCGAGCCTGGTCACCTTCCTCGAGAACACCGCGGAATGGCGCCGCAAGGTTCGTGAGGCCGAATACGGATCCCTCACCGACGACCGAGAGTTCCTGGAGGAGGCGTCACCGCTCTCGCGCGCTGACCGGATCCGTGCGCCGCTACTGCTGATTCATGGCGCCAACGACCCTCGGGTCCCGGTCGCCGAGGCGGAGCAGATCCATGCCACCGTCTCGGCCAACGGAGTACGCAGCGAACTCCTGGTGTACGCCGACGAGGGACACGGATTGTCTCGGCGCGCCAACCGGCTCGACGCCTACCCCAAGGTCCTGGCCTTCCTGGACGACGTTCTGCACGTTTCGTGACCCGGTCCCGGGCCCGACGGGACCGTCTCGTGCACACTGGGGCGATGTGCACGACGTAGTACTGCCGTTACCCTTTAGGTATGACAGCCCACAAACAGCGCCTCACGGTGACGGTTGATCCCGACCTGATCGAGGCCGGGAATCGTACCGTCGCAAGCGGCGCTGCGGCGTCGCTGAGTGGGTGGGTGAGCGCGGCGCTCGCCGAACGGGTGCTACGGGACCAGAAGCTGGAGGGCCTGCGGGCGGCGATTGCCGACTACGAGGCCGAGTTCGGGGAGATCACGGCCGCCGAGATAGCGACCCAGCGGCGCGCCGATCGAGAGGACGCGGTTGTAGTGCGTGGTCGTCGGTCGAGTTCCGGCGGATGAGCCGGGGGTGCCAGAAAGGCGAAGTCGGTTTGACGCTGGTGCTCGACAGTGCCGCACTAATCGCCCTCGAGCGAAACGAGCGGCAGATGTGGACGCGCCTGAAAGCGGCTCAGCTCGCTGGCGATCCTCCGGTGACGCACGCGGGTGTAGTGGGGCAGGTATGGAGGCGCAGCCCGCGCCAAACTCGGTTGTCGCTGGCCTTGGATGGGATCGCTGAACGGCCCATCGACGAACCACTCGGGCGAGCGGCGGGGGTGCTGCTTGGCAAAACCGGCTTGACCGACGTCATCGATGCCGCCGTCGTCCTTATTGCATCTGATGGAGACGACATTGTGACATTGGACCGTGACGACTTCGGGCTTCTCGTAGCCGAATCAGGCCTGCACGACGAGCTGATCCGCCCCTGAGCGTCGGCTCGGCAGGAGGAACCCCTCTCGTAACCGAAACAGGCGAACTAGCGGTGGCCCTCGACGAGGCCGCTCGGCGGTGGCCCACGCTGCGGCGTTCGCCGTTACTGCTGCGTTTGGCGATGAAAGGCCACCGTGGCGCCCGACAAGCCCATGACGAGCGACGGACTTCTGATCGCGGCGATCGATGATGACTTCGGGGCCACCTCGTTGACCCTCGCTGAGGTCTTGGTGGCGCCAGCTCAAACCGGGCGCGTGGAGGCAGTGCAGGCAGTTCTGCACGACATCGAGATGACCGAATTGCCGTCCCCTCCCGACACCGCTGTCCGCCTCGCCCATCTGCGGGTGAGTACTGGCCTCAAATGCCGGACTGCTGCGTCCTACTCGCAGCCGAAGCCAGCAACGCAACCGTCGCGACTATCGACGACCGCCTTGTCGAGCAGCCGAAGACCGCGATCTCGCTGTCATCCGACGCCGACGGAGCTTGAGCGCACGATGGTCGGCGTGGGCACCGCCGCCGACAACGGCTTTCTGGCACGCGGGGATCTCGCGCCGATGCCGATTCGTGGGCTCGGTGGCCGTCCGCCAGGGCAGGTGCGGGGGCGCTCGGTGCAACACCAGTATCCGACAGCAGCGAGGGCCTCCCCGCACGTGGCTCCTCCGTATCGACTGCCCACTGTCGGGCCCACTGGATCCGCCAATCCCCTGGACTGCCGATCAACGATCCACGGCAGTTCGTCGTGCGCGGCACGCCTCGACCAGTCGTATTGGATCGAGCGAGCAAACGCGATCGACACGGTAATCTTCGGTATCACCCTCAGATTGCCGTGCGAGGCGGCGCGATCGGTGGTCATTCCGTCGTCAGCACCAAGGCGCGCCTTGGTGGGGATGCTACGGACGGTGCGTGGGATCGGAACAGCCAATAGGTTGAAGATCGCATCCCGCAACGGGATCGCATGCTGCGCCCGGAACAACACATCGGAGACATTTCATTTCACGTCTCGAATATGACCCGGCGTTTGCGGGGCTCATCCCGGCCGTTCCGAATCGGCAGGCGGAGACCAACCGGGGGGAGGGTGGCGTTCCGTGCGGTGGCGACGCCAGCGATTAGTTTCGGACTTGGCGAACGTCAGAACCGGTGACAAGCTCAGCTCATGAGGAGGTAGCCAGGTGCCCGACGATAGTGTCAGCGCAACCACGGTCATCAACGTCGCAGCGGAGGCCATCTTCGCAGTCCTCGCCGATCCAGCAAAGCACGCCGCGATCGATGGCACCGGCTGGGTCCGCGAAACTCTCGACAGCAAGCCGTTGACCGCCGCCGGGCAGGTTTTCCGGATGTCCATGTACCACCCGAACCACCCAGACGGTAGCTACCAGATGGCCAACCGGGTCCAGAAGTTCGACCCGCCGACCACCATCTCCTGGGAGCCAGGGTACGACGCCGGCGACGGTACTTTAGGCTTCGGCGGCTGGACTTGGCGCTACGACCTTACGCCAGCTGGACCCTCGAACACCACGGTCACTCTCTCGTATGACTGGTCAGCAGTTCCGGATTCCATCCGGGAGCACATCGGATTCCCGCCGTTCCCTTCGGAGCATCTGGGCAATTCCCTGGCCCACCTCGCCGAACTCGTTACCCCATGAGGCCCGTGGGGCCATTCTCGGGTGTATCGCCGGCCCGGTGTCGAACGAGGATGTTCGTGTCGACGAAGGCGCTCACCAGGCCGGATTGATCTCGGTCCCTCACAGCCTGTTGCGGCTTGAAGGACGCGGCACCCTTGAGCCATGCGGCTGGGCGAAAGCGTCGTGAACTTCCGGCGGAAGCTGGCTCGTGGAACGGCGTGAAGATTGTCGAAGTTGGCGGCGCACTCGGTTGGGCCTCCGTCCTCGCCGGGCTTCAGGTCACGCTCGGACACCAGCACTCGTCGTGTTCTGGTCAGGGCGACTGCCACGATTGAGCCGATTCGGTCGGTGACGGGATCGCGTGTCAACACGAGAACCGGACGGTCCCCGCCTGGCCTGGCGGCAAACCAGATCTCACCGCGTTGCATCGGCCAATCAGACCAATCTTTCTGGCTGCCCGCCGTCGGCGATCTCGGTCAGTGATCGTTCGCCTCATCGAGTGGTTCTTTTCCCATCTCGTGGTGTCTTCCTCGGTCGCGAGGCGCAGCACGTGACGGTGAACTGAGTCTCGGAGGATTCGGATCGGACAACACCAAGGTGCTCGGCCCCCTCCGGCCCGCAGAGATCGATTGCTCGGTCGGGGAGGATCTTCGGTCCAGTCGACGGGCGCCTCCGGCGACGTATGGTGGCGCGTGACATGAGCTACGCAGTGGACTTCGTCAACGTCTCAACCGTCGGCTTGGAATCGTCGCCGGTGGCGGCCGCACTGGCTGGCCTGCGGGCCAACGAGGCCCGCTACTTCAAGAACAAGTACGACCACGTCTTCACGGTCGAACCGGCCGCTAAGGCCAAAAAGGCCATCGACTTGGTGCAACGCGTCCTCAAGGAGGAGCGCGACATCGTCGTCGTCTCGCCCCCGCTCGAGGCGACGACCTTCCAGGTCGAGGACATCCGATGGACCTATGTGTTCTACGAGAATGGGCTCTTGATCAACGTCCTGTACCAGCTCGACGACCCGAAGAAGCGGGCGGTCGGGTTCAAGCTCTCTGAGGGCATGGAGGTCCCGGCCGAGCTCGGTTCGTTCAAGTTCGCTCGGCAGAAGTCGAAGCTGGCCGGGACGATCCGGGGCTCGTACTTCGTGATCAAGGGTGAGTATTGATCGAGTCCGTCGTAGGGCCCTGATTCGACCGGACCCCGGCCTCGCCCTCGACCACCGAAGGACAGCGCCGCTCGCGGCGCTCGGCCGCGAAGTCCTCGGTGCGCGCGGCGCGCAACGTGCAAGGACGACGCCCGGCTCCGCGGCGCGCCGGCGACGCGATCCGCGGGATCGGCCATGGGCGACGAGATCGCCTCATCGTCGTCTTCAAGGCGGAGCCCCTTGGCCACACCACCCATATAACGGCGCCCGCATCGATGCCGTGTCGACGTGCTCGAACGCGCCCGGGCATGCCCTCGCCGTCGCACGGGGGTGTCCCCGATCGTCGGGCCCGTCGGCTTCCGCCTCAGCGGCTCACCGTTCGGTAGCTGATCTCGGTTGCGGTGGCAGCGGCGCGGATCCCTGGGCCATCGTCACCGTCCCACACGCACAGGGGCCCG
>JAUTXM010000129.1 GCA_030838025.1 Acidimicrobiaceae bacterium | reverse complement strand
AACCGGCAAGACCCTGCTGGCCCGGGCCGTGGCCGGCGAAGCGGGTGTGCCGTTCCTGTCGGTCACCGGCTCTGACTTCATGGAGATGTTCGTCGGGGTGGGCGCCTCCCGGGTGCGGGATCTGTTCCAGACCGCCCGCAAGCAGGCCCCGGCCATCATCTTCGTGGACGAGATCGACTCGATCAACCGCAAACGCGGCGCCGGCCTCGGCGGTGGCCACGACGAGCGGGAGCAGACGCTCAACCAGATGCTGGCCGAGATGGACGGCTTCGAGACGACCGAGGGGATCGTCATGATGGCCGCCACCAACCGGCCCGACATCCTCGATCCGGCGTTGCTGCGGCCGGGCCGTTTCGACCGCCAGATCGTGGTGCCGCTCCCCGACCTCGAGGAACGCCTCCCGATCCTGCAGGTTCACTCCAAGGACAAGCGGATGGCGGGTGATGTCGACCTGCAGCTCGTGGCCCGGGGGACGCCCGGCATGAGCGGCGCCGACCTGTCCAACCTGGTCAACGAGGCCGCCCTCCACGCGGTGCGCCGCAACGCCGACGCGGTCGAGATGATCGACTTCGAGGCCGCCCGCGACCGGGTCCTCATGGGCCAGCGGCGCGAGTCGACGGTCCTGTCGGACAAGGAGAAGAACGCCACCGCTTACCACGAGGGTGGCCACGCCGTGCTGGCGTACGTGCTGCCCGACGCCGACCCGGTGCACAAGGTGACGATCCTGCCGACGGGGATGGCGCTGGGCGTCACCCAACAGCTACCGGTGGAGGAGCGCCACGCCCTGTCGCGGGAGTACGTCGAGGACACGCTCTGCGTCATGATGGGCGGCCGCTGCGCCGAGCAGGAGATGCTCGGCAGTTTGTCGACCGGAGCCAGCAACGACCTGCAGCGGGCGACCGAACTGGCCCGCAAGATGGTGCGCGAGTGGGGCATGAGCGAGCGGGTCGGGCCCATGGCGTGGGGTTCCGAGGGCGCCGTGTTCCTCGGCGAGGACCTCATGCACACGCGCGACTACAGCGACGTCACCTCCCGAGTCATCGACGAGGAGGTCGAGCGCATCCTGCGGGAGCAGGAGAGCCGGGCCAACCGCCTGCTCAAGGAGCATCGCGACGGGTTGGGATCGGTCGCCAACGCGCTGCTCGAGAAGGAGACGATCGACGGCGCCGAGGTGGGGCGGCTGGTGGACGCCGCCTACGGGCGGCCGGTGCACGAGGAGTACACCGAGGTTCCCCATTTCGCCGAGATCGCCATCGAGAACGGCCACGACTCCGAGGCCACCCCGTCGCAGGCCCCGGCACCGTCCCTGCCATCGTCTTCCTGGCAACCGCGCTAGCGGGCGCGAGCGGGCCTGACCCTGGGCGTCTCTACGCCTGACCCTGGGTGCCGCCAGGAGACGTGACAGCCGGGCGACACCTGGGCGGCCCGGGAAGCCGGTGAGCTACGTGCCGGTGTGGTGGTCGCATTCCGGCGTGCTGCCGGGATAGCGGGCCTCGGCCACCGCGGCCCATAGATCGGTCGCGGTCGGCGTGCTGACGAAACTGGCCCGCACCACGCCCTCGGGGTCGGCGATCACGATGGTGGGCGCGGCTTCGATGGCGTAGCGCTCGTGCAGATCCGGGCGCGTCTGGAAGGCCACGTCCTGGACCGCCACCTCGGGGCTGGCCAGGACCGATGCCTTGGCGATCGCCTGCCGGCACGACGTACAGGTGGTCGACGAGAACACGACCACCAGCCACGGGGTCCCGGGCTGGTCGAAGTCGGCCCGGTCCAGCTGCGAGGGCACCGCCCAGGCGGATTGGGTCGGGGGCTCAGGCCGGCGCCGCCGCAGGGCAGCGGCGATGATCCCGGCCCCGACGACGAGCGCCATGGCGACGATGAAACGAGACATGCATCGCCATCATCGCCCAAGACGCGATGTTCCTGGCGCGGGCTCGACAGAATTTCGGGTGGCGCCGGGTGCCACCCGAAGGGACGTGCTACGGAAGCGGGACTCCGATGGCCGAATCGATCCCGATCCCCTTGGCCGGCGTGGTATCGCCCTCGACCACCACCTGCCCGTGGCCCTGGGCGACGACGAGGAGGGGGCTGGCTGCCGGCAGCCCGGCGCTCGCTTCGCTCGGTTCGAGAACGTAACGATGATGTCCGGGCACCGACACGGCCGCCTGCCCGTCAAGGGGGGTGATCGATCCGCCCAGGGAGGAGATGGAAACGGTCACCGTGGCCGGGCCCGGGTTGTAGACGACCAGTGCCGGGTTGACCGAATCGGTGGCGCCGTCGCCGGGTACCAGCCAGCGACCTGACTGCAGCCGGCTCCCAAGCACCTGGGCCACCCCGGTCCGGCCTGCGGGCGCCACCGACAGCACGAGGCGTGCCGCCACCACGGCCACGCCGTTGGTGCTGCGCAGGATGGCCGCGTGCCCGACGCCTTTGGGGATCCGGGATTCGGTGTTGGTGGCCACCACCGCCACGGCGTGGGGATCGACCGTGATCTGAAACGGGTCGGCGCTGCCCTGGTCAAGGTCGACCGCCAGCGAGAGCTGGGCTTCGGCGTCGCCCGGGTTGTACACGACGTACTGCTCGGTAGTCCCGTCCGAGGCGCCACCGCTGGGCCACCACCATGTCGTGCCCGCTGAGGGGGTCCCCCGAACGAGGCTGACTCCCGGAGGCCACGGCACCGTTCCCGGCGCGATGGTGGCCGCAGCGGCGGCGCTCATGGCCTGCACCGTCTGGGTCTCGAACGCCGCCACCCGGCCGACCCGGAGGCTGACCGTGGTCGCCACCGAGGCCCGGCGGCGCAGGTGGCTACCGAGGTCGAAGCCGACCACGGTGCCGGCCGGAATCACGATGCCCTGGAAGTCCTGGGGACTCTCCTGCCCCTGCTCGGTCGTGAACGAGAGATCGGCGATGGCGTCGTCCGGGAACGGGTTGAGCAGCGAGATCGACAGGGTCGAGGTCTCCTGCGTCGTCCCAGCGGCAAAATGCCAACGGGTCGAGCCGCTCGTGGCGCACGCGGTGCTGCTCGTCCCCGCGGTGCCGGTCACGACCTGCTCGACCGCCGCCTGGCCGCCGTCGAGCTCGACCACCGCTGCGAGGTACGGCGCCGCGGCGGTGGTCTTCTCGGAGATGACGACCCGATCGGCCGGTCCCACCTGCACGTCCTGCGTCACGGGGGAACCGGTGCTGGGGATGAGCGTCACCGTGCCCCGCAGGGGCCGCGTGGCCGCGTTGGCGATGACCAGTCGGCCTTCGGCCAGATGGGCCGGGTTGGCGACGGGACCGGCACAGAACCACGACGAGGACAGGGCGCCCACCGGCGCGGCCACCGGCTGGGCGGTCCCGGCCACCGCCACGGGGTGACCCTTCGAGGCCCGGTCCGCGAAGGCGGAGAGGGCGAGCACCGCCACGACCACCGCGATGACGGCCAGGCGCGTGACCCGGGGCCCCGGGACGACGACACCGGCCGCCGACCGCGGCGGGCTTGGCGGCCTCGGCGGCCGAGACCCAGGCAAAGACCCAGGCAAAGACCCAGGCGAAGACCCCGGCGACGACCCAGGCGACGACTCGGGCGAAGACCCAGGCGACGACCCGGGCGAAGACCCCGGCGACGACCCCGGCGACGACTCGGTCGAAGACCCGGGCGACGACCCGGGCGAAGACCCGGGCGACGACCCGGGCGACGACTGGGCTGCTAGTGGCGAGGCCGATCCGGGGGACCGGCCAGACTGGTCCAGGGCGTCGCTACCGGATACGGCGTCGTGGTCGCTCATGTCCACAGCTCGTCGTCGTCGCCGGTGTCAGGCACGGTGACCCGTCGCGGCCGGCGGTGGGATCCCACCCCCACGAACAGGGGCAGCCCAGGTTCGCTCAGCGCCGCCGCCACCGGCGCCTCGGGTGGCGGGGCGGCCGCACCGCGACGCCCGCGCCGGTCGGCTACCAGGGCGGCCATCGCGGCCAACCACAGCGCCGCCTCCAACACCAACAGGCCCCGTCCCGCGATCGGCGTGACGAAATGGAGCGAGGCCTTTCCCCCTGGCTGCGGTGCGGTGAACAGCATCGCCCACCCGAAGGCCCGCTGGCGGGTGGCCCCGTGCCCGGCCACCGAGAGGTGCCATCCCTGCTGATCGGTCTCCGAAACCAATGCCTGGGCGCCCCCAGGGAGCTGACCGGTGAATGCGTCGGGTCCGCCCGCACCCAATGCCGGGGCGGCATCGGACAGTTCGACCGACTGGCTGGCGGCGGACGCGGTGGCGTCGTGCGCCGCCGTCGCAGCAATCGGGCTGAGCACCGCCCGTCCCGGTGCCCAGGCGGCGTTCTCATAGACCCGCACCGCGGTGTCCGCGGGCCGAGCCTTGAGGTCGGTCTGCTGGTCGAGGCCGGCCAACACCTCGGCGGGGACCGGCACGGCGAAGCCACCCGCATCGACGGGTGCCGTGCGGGCCGGAAGCACGATGTAGCGCACCGCCATGGGAGCCAGCAGATGGCCCAGCCGGGTCGTCAGCCGGTCGGCGGCCAAGTGCAGGTCGGTTGCCAGCAGTGGTGTGGCGCCGGCACCTGTGGGCGGCCACAGGTCGGTAGCATCGGGTGCCCCGTCGCGGGAGGTGGCGTAACCGACGCCCTTTTCGTACTGCCACGAGCCGAGCGGCAGGGCGCGGGGATCGCCGACCCACAGCACCCGAAAGGCCGTGCCGGGGGCGACGGAAAGGGTGCTCCCGAAGTCCTGGCGGGGCAGGTGCCACCGGCCCCCGCCGGCCGCAGCCAGCATCGGCAACGATCCTGCCGCCAGCCCGACGGCGGCGGCCATCGACGCCAGTTGGCGCCAGCCCAGCCGGTACCCGGGCAGGTCGAGGCGGAAGGCGAGGGCGCCCAGGCCGACCGATAGGGCCAGGGCCGCGGCCGCGGGGGCGAGGAACACCTCGGGGGCGGGCATGGGAATCGGGAGGAAGCCCCGGCCTGCGGCCCACGCCGTCAGCCAGCAGCACAGCGCCACTCCCCACATCCGGCTGGCCCAGGCCAGGCGCCACGAGCGCCCGAAGAGCAGGGGAAGGGCGGCGGCCACCAAGAGGCCCCAGCTGAGGACACCATGGCCCACCGGACCGGTGTCGAAGCGCAGGATGTCCGCCAGCCGAGGGGCGGCGCTCGACGCCAGGGGCACCCCGAACAGCGACGTGCGGGAACGCAGGACGTCGAGCGACCACGGAAACAGCAGCACGGCGGCGACGACGGTGGCGCCAATCGACGCCGCCAGTGCCCGCAACCCCGCAACCGGGCGCCCCGCCAGCACCGATCCGGCGGCCAGACCGACGCCGATCAGGGGAACGACCACCAGCAGGGCAGGAACGAACGCGGCCGAGAGTGCGACCAAAAGCCCGAGGCCGATGACCCGGGCGGGGCGGCGAGGCTTGGCGACAAATGGGGTGTCGCCTCCCAGCCGGCACAGCGACGCCAAGAGCCAGGGGGCGGCGGCGTAGGCCACCAGGCCCGACCAGCGACCCCCGGCGAGGGCGTTGAACGGAAGCGGCACCGCGACGTAGGCCACGAGCACGGCGGCCCGGGCGATCGGAGACCCGAGCGGCTTGGCGGAGCGGTAGGCGCCGATCGGTCCGATGACGAGGGGACCGAGGATGAGCACCTTCTGCAGGACTCCGGCACCACCGAGGAGGAGCGTGCCCGCCAGACCCAACAAGGCGAGGGCGGGCGGCGCCGTCCCCGCGCTGCCCAACCCGTCAGGGCGCCACCCGGACCACCAGAGGTGCCACCAGCCCGAC
>JAUTXM010000116.1 GCA_030838025.1 Acidimicrobiaceae bacterium | reverse complement strand
CGTAGTTGGCGCTGGCCGCGGGGGACGTGGGCGACAGCCGACGTTTCGAGACGAACCGCTGCGGCTCGCGGGCGCCTTGCGGACCGATGGCACCGACGACTCTTCCCTGGGTAAAAGTGGGCGAGGTGGCGTCCTGGTCGGTGCCGTCCACATTGAATTTGATGCTTAGCGAGGTTTGTCCAGTGGCAGCCAGTTCGGCAACGAAGCGGGACTCGGTGCCGCCGGAGAACCCCACGTCCTGCAACACGCTCTGATACTGCGCGCCGAACATCGAGTCGGGTTGGCCCTGTGGGAAGCGGGCCCAGATGTCGGCGAAGCCCGACGGCACGAAGCGGCCGCCAAAGCCCAAGGCGCCGTGGCGCTCGCCGACGACGACCTCGAAGCCCCAGATCTCCGAGACCATCTGCTGCATCGGGTCGATGTCGACCAGCTTGCCCTCGACGCGGTCGGGCGCGCCGTTGATTGCGATTCCGATGATGGGCTCGGTGGCGGGGTTGGTCGAGGTGGTGCCGTCTTGGTAGACGACGCTGGTCACGACACAGTCGAGGAACCGCCAGGCCCCGGTGCCCCCGGGGTTCCACCACCCGTCGGACATGCCGGTCGCCGTGGGCTGGCCCAACAGCTGGTAGTTGGGTTGGAAGGCGGCGGTATCGAAGTGCTCCGGGTCGTTGTTGACCGTCGACACATCCGCCTGGAAGCGCCCGGCGAACACCAGCCGCGGCAGATCCAAGTAGCTCATGGCGTGCCTCTTTTCCGCTGCCCCGGGGGACGACGTTCCCAAGCCTGCCGACATGCTAATGACGCTGCGGGGCGCGCCGACGCGCGCGGCGCGAGGCGCGAGGAGCTTGTCGGGCACACTGGTGGCATGCGGCCTCCCTCGGGGATGGTGACGTTGTTGTTCACCGATATCGAGGGCTCGACGAGGGCCTGGGAGGCGCACCCCCAAGACATGAAAGTGGCGTTGGTGCGCCACGACGAGATGCTTCGCAGCGAGATCGAGGCGGCCGGCGGCTACGTGTTCAAGACGGTCGGGGACGCCTTTTGCGCCTCGTTCGAGAGCGCCCCGATGGCACTGGGCGCGGCCGTCACCATCCAGCGCGCGCTGGCGGTGGAACCGTGGCCGCAGACCACCCCGATACGGGTGCGAATGGCACTGCACTCGGGCCAGTGCGAGGAACGGGGCGGCGACTATTTCGGTCCGGTCGTCAATCGGACGGCTCGGTTGGAGGCGGTTGCCCATGGAGGCCAGGTGGTGCTCTCGGGCGTGACCGCGGACCTGGTGACCGATCGGCTTCCCGAGGACGTGCGCTTGCGCGATCTGGGCGAGCATCACCTGAAGGACCTGGGTCGCGCCGAACGCGTCTTCCAGGTGGTCGCCGAAGGCCAGCGCGCCGAGTTCCCGCCGTTGCGATCGCTGGACAACCCTGGGTTGCGGCACAACCTCCACGAGCAGGTGTCGAGTTTCGTGGGCCGCGACCAGGAGTTGGCCACGGTGCGGGCCCTGATGCGCGAGGCCCGGCTGGTGACCCTGGCCGGGCCGGGTGGGGTGGGCAAGACACGGCTGGCGTTGCAAGCCGCGGCCGAGTCGCTCGACGGGTCGGGGGACGGCGTGTGGTTCGTCGATCTGGCACCGATCACCGATCCCGCGTTGGTGGCGGCATCGGTGGCGCAGGTGCTGTGGGTCCGGGCCGAGGCGGGTCGACCGGTGATCGACTCGCTGGTCGATGCCCTTGGCGCGCGCCGCTTGCTGGTCGTCTTGGACAACTGCGAGCAGGTCATCGGGGCGGTCGCGGCGCTCGCCGAGACGTTGATGCGCCGATGCCCGCTGGTCACAATCTTGGCGACCAGTCGCGAGCCGCTCGGGATCGGCGGCGAGCAGGTGTACCGCGTCCCGTCGTTGTCGGTCCCCGGTCCCGAAGACGGCCCCACGGTCATCGAAGCGTCCGAGGCGGTGCGTCTGTTCGTCGAGCGGGCCCGTCAGCAGAAGCCCGGTTTCGTCGTGAACGGGGACAACGCCGAGGTCATCGGGCGCCTGTGCCGGCGGCTGGACGGGATTCCCTTCGCCCTCGAGTTGGCCGCGGCCCGCTTGCGCTCGGTGACGGTTCGCGACCTGGAGGCCCACTTGGACAAGCGGTTCCGCCTGCTCGCAGGCGGGGCGCGCACCGCCCTGCCCCGCCAGCAGACCCTCCAGGCGCTCATCGACTGGTCCTATGACCTGCTGGCCACCTCTGAGCAGTTGGTGCTGGACCGGCTTTCGGTGTTCTCGGGCGGGTTCGACTTGGATGCCGCCGAGGCGGTGTGCCCCGGCGGGGAGGTGGAGGAGTTCGAGATCCTCGGGCTGCTCGACGCCTTGGTGGACAAGAGCCTGGTCCAGGCGGACGATTCGGCGGGCGGGGTCCGGTACCGGCTTCTGGAGACCATGCGCGACTATGCCGAGACCAGACTCGTCGGGCACGACGAACGCCAACGGCTCCGGGTCGGCCGCGCTCATCGCGACTACTTCATGGCGCTGGCCGAGGCCGCCGCGCCCCACCTCCGAGGACCGGCGGAACTCGAGTGGGGTGACCGGCTCGACCTGGAGCTGGGCAACATGCGCGTCGCTCTGGCGCACTGCCTCGCAGATCCCGATCCCAATCCCGACACTGACCCGGGGCTGCGCCTGGGGGTGGCGCTGACCGAGTTCTGGTACGTCCGGGGCTATGGCGTCGAGGGCGCCCAGACCCTGGTCGCCCTCCTCCGTCGACCGCTCGCCCAGGCTCCCACGCGGCTGCGAGGTCGGGCCCTGGCCGCGGCCGGCCGCCTGGTGGAGCACTACGCCGCGGACTATCCGACCGCAATCGCCATGGCCACCGAGGCGTTGGCCATCGGCCGCACGATGGGCGACGACACGCTCGTGGCCCAGGCGTATCTCGTACTGACCACGGTGCGAAACCTCCAGGGAGACTTCCGCGGTTCCCTCACGCTCTTGGACGACGCTCTGCCAGTCGCCCGGCATCTCGATGACCCCCTCCCTGCCGCCTACCTCCTCAACATGGAGGGCCGGGCCCGCTACGAGTTGGGTGACGACGGCCGGGCACCGTTCGAGGAGTCGGCCGCCCGGTGCCGCCAGGCGGGCGACCGGCGGGGCGCCGCGGTGGCGGTCGCCAACATCGGGGTGGCGGCCCTGTACGCCGGTGACCTCGCGACCGCGGGCCGGCGCATCGCGGAGGCGGTGACGGTGTTTCGCGAGCTGGGCGACCGCCAGGCCCTCGTTGCCAGCGCCTACTACGGAGGGTTCGTGGCGTATCTCGGGGGCGACGACGAGACGGCGTCGCGCCTGTTCGCCGAGTGCATCGATATTGCCCGCCGCATCGGCGCTCGACGCCATGTCGCCCTCGCCGTCCTGGGCGGTGCCCTGATCGCGACGCACACCGGCGATGCGCACCGCGCCGCCGTGCTCCACGGGGCCTTCGACGGAGCCTTCGAGCAACTCGGGGCCGTCCTCGAAGCCCTCGGGCTCCGCTGGCGAGAGGCAGATCACCTCTTGCTCCGCGACCGCCTTGGCGACGGTCCCTTCGAGGCGGCATACGGCGCCGGGCGTTCCATGCCCCTCGATGCGGCAGTCGCACTGGCCGGCCAATCGGCGTGAGCGTGGGTTGGTTGCCGGCGCCCGTCACGCCCCGGCCGGCCGGAGCCGCCGAGCGCCCGGTTCCCACCCCACGAGCCGGCACCGCGACCGGCGAGGACTTTTCCCCGACCCTTGGTCGTTGAAGTTGATAATCTAGCACTAAAGTTTTCTGAGGAGGTGGCATCACAGCATGGCTCTTGATCCCAATCGGTGGACGTTGAAGACCCAGGAGGCGTTCAACGCCGCCACTGACGCGGCCCGCAGCCGCAACAACCCCGAGGTCACGCCCGACCATCTGCTGCTCGCCATGCTCGGCCAGGAGTCGACCGTCGTGCTGCCCATCTTGACCAAGGTGGGGTTGGCGCCCCTCGCCCTGCGCAATCGGATCGAGGAGGCGCTGGCCAAGTTGCCCCGCAGCTACAGCGGCAAGGGCGGCGCCTCCGACGTCCAGATGAGCCGGGACCTGCGCGAGACGCTGAACCGAGCCGACAGCGAGCGCACCGGACTGGGCGACGAGTACCTGTCGATCGAGCATGTGCTGCTCGCGATGGCGGGCGGCCGCATCCAGGTGAGCCGGGAAGACCTGCTGGAGGCCCTGAAGGACGTGCGGGGCACCCACCGCGTCACCAGCCAGAACCCCGAGGAGCAGTACCAGGCGCTGGAGAAGTACGGCCGGGATCTCACCGAGGAGGCCCGCAAGGGCAAGCTCGACCCGGTGATCGGGCGCGACGAGGAGATCCGCCGGGTGATCCAGGTGCTGTCACGCCGGACCAAGAACAACCCCGTCCTCATCGGCGAGCCCGGCGTGGGCAAGACGGCCATCGTCGAGGGGCTGGCCCGGCGCATCATCGAGGGCGACGTTCCCGAGAGCCTGAAGAACAAGCGGCTGCTCTCGCTCGACCTGGCCTCCATGGTTGCGGGCTCGAAGTACCGAGGCGAGTTCGAGGAGCGCCTGAAGGCGGTCCTGAAGGAGATCACCGACTCCGGCGGCGAGGTCATCACGTTCATCGACGAGCTGCACACCGTGGTCGGTGCGGGGGCGGCCGAAGGTTCCATGGACGCAGGCAACATGCTCAAGCCCATGCTGGCCCGCGGCGAGCTGCGCATGATCGGCGCCACCACGCTCGACGAGTACCGCAAGCGCATCGAGAAGGACGCGGCCCTGGAGCGGCGTTTCCAGCAGGTGTACGTCGGCCAGCCCTCCGTCGAGGCGTCGATCGCCATCCTGCGGGGGTTGAAGGAGCGCTACGAGGTGCACCACGG
>JAUTXM010000048.1 GCA_030838025.1 Acidimicrobiaceae bacterium | reverse complement strand
CGGCACCGGGCCGGGCAACGCCCGCCAGCAGCGCCGTGCCCGCCAGCAGCGCCGTGCCCGCCAGCAGCGCCGTGCCCGCCAGCAGCGCCGTGCCCGCCAGCAGCGCCGTGCCCGCCAGCAGCGCGCTCGACGGTGCGCAGTGCGTGGCGGCCCCCGTTGGGGTGTGAGCCGCTCGCGCCGATCCGACGCGCTCCGACGAGCGGCGCCGCCGGTCCTCGTTGCTCCCGGCCACGCGCCGGTGTACGAGCCGCTCGTCAAGCTAGGCCCGGTCAGCCGCTTCGACCGATGGGTTGACTCGAGCGTCCAAGAACGGGTCAGGGGCAATCCGGTCGTCGATCGAGTCTTCTACGCCGCGTCAGCCGTCGGTGACCACGGGGTCATCTGGCTGATTCTGGCCGTGGTCCGGGGCCTGCGCTCCGAGGACGCGTGGCGGGCGACGGTCCGGGCCGCGGCCGCCGTCGCCATCGAATCGGCGCTGGTCAACGGACCCGTCAAATGGGTGTTCCGGCGTCAGCGACCCGCCCCCAGAGGCACCCGGCCTCATCCCCTACGGACCCCCCGGACCAGCAGCTTTCCCAGCGGGCATGCCACCTCGGCCTTCTGCGCCGCCGCCTTGCTGAGCGATGGCGATCCGGTGATGCGACCGTTCTATTACGCCCTCGCCGGCGTCGTCGCCTGGAGTCGGGTCCACGTGCGGGCGCACTACGCCTCCGACGTGCTCGGCGGCATCGTCATCGGAGTTCTCCTCGGTAAGGCGTTCAAGCGGCTGGTCCCCCTCCCCCCTCCGGCGACCCCGCGCCACAACCCAGCCCGAGCCCCAGCCGCAGCCCCAGCCCCAGCCAGCCACAACCCCCGGGGAATCGACGCCGACGGCCGAGGGTTGACCAGTCCGTGACTCCTTCGCCGCTCACCTTTGCCATCACCTGGGACTACCGCTGCCCGTACGCGCGCAACGCCCACGAGCACGTCGTCGCGGGCCTCCTTTCCGGGGCTCCCTGGGACGTCACGTTCATCCCCTTCAACCTCGACCAGCCCCACGTCGCCGACGGTGAACCCCCGGTCTGGGACGAACCTGACCGCTACCCGGGCCTGCTGGCCACCGCCGCCGGCGTAGTCGTCCGGGACCGCTTCCCCGAGCAGTTCCTCACCACGCACCAGGCACTCTTCTCGGCCCGCCACGACCACAGCCGTGACCTGCGCCGCCGCGACGTTCTCCAGAACGTCCTGGACGAGTGCGGCGTGGATGGCGCGACCGTTCTCGCCGCCATCGACGAGGGCTGGCCGCTCGAAACGTTCCGCAAGCAACACGAGGCGGCGGTCGCCGAGCACGACGTATTCGGCGTGCCTACCTTCATTGCCGGCGGCCGGGCGGTCTTCGTCCGCTTGCTGAGCCGTCCCGCCGGCGACCAAGACCTCGCCGTGACGACCGTGCAGCGGGTCGTCGACCTGACGGAGGGCTGGGACGATCTCAACGAGTTCAAACAGACGATCGTCCCCCGCTGAGGGCAAGACCCGCCCACCTGCCCGCGGGAACACCAGATAAGGCGCCTACCATGACGGCGCGATGACCTACACGGTGGTGGGGCTCCTCGGCCGGGGCGGTATGGCCGTGGTCGAGCTGGCCGTCGACGACCAGGGCCGCCAGTTGGCGAGGAAACGGGTCTCCCTCGGCGGCTCGGCCCAGCAGATCGCCATGGCCCGGCACCGCATTCGCCGGGAGGCCGAGATTCTTGCCAGCCTCGACCACCCCGGGATCGTGCCCCTGCTAGCGGTCGAGGACGACGGCGCCGACGTGGTCCTCGTCATGCCGCGCATGGTCGGCAGCCTGGCCGACCGGGTCTGCCAACGCGGAACCCTCCCGCCATCGGAGGTCGTCGCCATCGGCCGGGCCCTTCTCGACGCCCTGGCAACAGCCCACCGCCAGGGGGTCGTGCACCGCGACATCAAGCCGGCCAACGTGCTCTTCGATGCCGAAGGTCACCCGGCGCTGGCCGACTTCGGCGTGGCCATCACCCGCCAGTTCACCCCCGGACTCACCGTCGTCGGCTCCGTCGTCGGCACCCCCGAGTTCATCGCCCCTGAACAGGCGGCCGGCCGGCCCGCCACCGCCGCCAGCGACGTCTTCTCCCTGGGCGCCACGCTCGCCTATGCCCTCACCGGGCGCGGCCCCTACGGCGAGGGCGAACCGATGGCGCTGATGAGTCGGGCCGCCCACGGCCAGGTCGACCCCCTCCCCCGAGCCTTGCCGGAGGATCTCCGGCGCTCCCTTGGCGCCATGCTCGACCCTCGACCCGAACGCCGGCCGAGCGCCGCAGCCGCCTCGGGGGGGCCCAACGGCACGAAGGTCGACTTGTCCCCTCGGGCCGTTCGGGGCGAAGGCCAACGGGGGAAAAGGGTGGCCGTGGTGGCCGTGATCGTCGTGGCACTCGCGGCCGTGGTGGTCACCGGCCGGGCCCTCTTCAAACCGAGTCGGGCAACGACCGCAACGCTGGCGTCGCCGCCCCCGAAAGCGGCGCCGGCCGCGGCCCCGTCGACCACCGCGTGCACACCGCTGCTGTACTTGCCCTGCGGCCAGACATCGCCCGCGTCGGGGACCGACGGTAGTAACTGCCTGTCGGGACGAGCGGATTTCGACAGCGTCTTGGCCAACGGCTGCGAGGCGGTTTCCGACTACCAGCCAGGTCAGGTCCTGCAGGGCGGCCAGCCCCTTCGGGCCAACCTGGTTCCCGCCAGCGCCGTCGACACCTTCACAACCCAGGTCTCCGAAAGCCTGCTCAACTTGTGCCTGACCAAGTTCCGGGTGACGATCACAGCGCCCCCAGGGACGACCGACAAGGTGGAAGTCATCCGCGATGGCAAGGTCCTGGCGTCGGCCACCAGCACCAATCTCGAACCGGCCACCGCGACCGCATCCAAACCCGCCTGCTTCGAGTCAGGCTCCAGCGCGGTGACCATTCAGGTGAGCGCCGTCTTTGGCCAGTCTTCCGAGGACTTCCGCCTGGTGAGCAGCGGCTCTTGGTAACCAAAGCGCCGCAAGAAGGCACCATGCGGCCCAACGGGTTCTCTAAAATCGGACCGATGAAGCGGCGGCCCCAGGCGAAAACCGAAGACCGCCCCGCTGGCTTGACGATCCTCGGCCTGTGTCCCGGAGAACAGGTGCGCTTTCGCCGGGACAGCAGCAGCCGATGGCAGGAGGCCCACGTCACGCGGCGCGAACGGGATGGCAGCGTCGGGCTCACCGACCGGCGAGGCGCGGCGCGTGCCATGCCCGTCGAGTTGATCGAGGTGCGCTGTACCGGACCGCGTGGCGGTGCGACCTGGGAACCGCTCACGGTCCGGGCGTCGCGCACCGAGCAGCTGCGACTGCTCTGACGCCGCGCCCCGCTACCTGGGCCCGCAGTCTGCCGACGGCACCTAGGCCCGGCGGAACACCGCCACGAAATCCCGGGAGTTGTCCCCGAGATATCTCGAGGTCCCACCGGACATGTCGGGCAGGAGCTTGGTATCGGGCATCGCCGGCGAAGGGATCGCCGGGCCGTAGCTCACGAACTCGACCCACGCCGAGTTGATGTCCAGCTCCATTGCTCTCACCGCCCCGGCGCGCGACAGCACGCTGGCCAGCATCGAGATGGACAGGCTGTTGCCCGCCACGTAGACGAGCGCCCCGTTCGAGGTCACACCGACGCCGGAGCGCCACACCAGCACCTTGTTGCCGAGGGTGGCGCCCCACTTGTAGTTGCTGTCGGTATTCAGCCCCGGCACCGGCTGGCCATTGTCGACGACCAGTGACAGGTTCTGGCGGGCGAACGCCACCGACGGTCCCATGGTCAGGTCGCGGCCCCACTGTCCTACTGACGGGACCCCGTTGGGGTTGATGGCCAAGGTGGCGGCTCCGTCGCGAAGTGTCCTGACCGTTCTGCCGTCGGCGTAGTAGCCCCCTTCGGAATCCTTGAGTTTGAAGCCGGAGTTGAAGGCTGCGACCAGATTGGCCCGGTCGCCTGGGCCCATGGGGGCCTGGTGGTGCCAGTCCCGACCGCCCGGTTCCTGCACCCCCGCGAAGAGGTCGAACTTGACCAGGTTCGGGTCGATCCACGCCACGCCCGTGACCAGGCTGGTGTACACCGCGTCGGGTCGGACGTACGTGGCGTACATGGCAGGCTTGCCTGCCACCGGTTGCCCGAGCGACGACCAGTCACCCTCCCCGGGGAGGGGATTGGCGGCAATCGAGCGGATCGGCCGGGGCGCGGGCAAGGCCCGGCCAGTGAACGCCGCGGTTGCCAGCTCCGGTGCGGACGGCGCGGGCGCCAGCCCAGGATCGAGCGTGGTCGACGTCGAGGTGGTGGACGTGGCGCCGGCGCGCATAGCGGCGGCCAGGCCGCCAGTGGGCGTACCGCCCTTCTTGGGCTTGTGGTGGGTGTACCAGAAGTTCTCGACGTCGTTGACCAGCCACGTGAAGTGGTGGTCCTTCAACCACTCGACGCTCCGAACGCTGACCGCGGTATTCCCTGCCGCCCGCAGGGCATGTCCGTAGGACCACGTCACGGGCACAAGCAACAGGACCAGGATTCCGACGATCGCCAGCAGCCGGCCCCGGCGGTGGCCGTTCAGCGGCTGGACGAAACGTTTGCGGGCGGAACCTCCAGCTGTAGATCCGCCAATTGTCGCTTTCGCCAGTGTGGGTGCTCCGAGGTCGGCGGGGAAGGAATAACGGTCACACCCCCCGTTCATGATTATGACATGGCACGACAGCTCGCCCTCATCAACCCCACCCAGTTCGAATGGCGACTCGACGAGCGCACCAAGGAGCTCGGGCGCCGGGGTATCTCCGAAGCCCGGGACATCCTCCGCCGCTCCACCCCGCCCCTCGCCCCGGTAGGCCACCGGTGACGCCCGATCGGCGCCCGACGTCGGCCCAGCGTCGGGGCGGGACGGCGGTAGGGTTGCGGCCGTGGGTGTTTTTACCTGGATCGTGTTTGGGTTTGTCGCCGGCACGGTCGCGGGGATGGTCACCGGCCGGCGGGCGAGCGGATGTATCACGCGTATCGTGGTCGGCATCCTTGGGGCGTTGGTGGGCGGCGGGTTGGCCCGGGCGGCCGGGGTGAAGCAGGTCAGCTTCCAATCCTTCACCTGGGTGGGGCTGCTCATCGCCATCGCGGGCGCATCACTGCTTTTGTTCGTCCTGGAGGCGTTGAGCGGTCGCTCTCGGCGCTGACCGACTGCTGAGTGCGGCGTTTCAGAGCGCTTGCCCCCGCCAGGGCCAGACCCGGACTGGCGGTCACCTAGCCACCGGCCACTACGGTTCGACCCCGTGACGTCGCTTGCCGAGGCGCTGAGCTTCCGACCCGGAGCCCAACTGCTGATTGTGGCCTGCGACGACCTTGGCTTGAGCCACGCGTCCAACGTCGGGGTCTATGACGCCCTGCGGGGCGGGATGGCGACCACCGCCGGATTGATGGTGCCCTGCCCGTGGGCTCGCGAGGCTGCGGCCAGCTACCGCGGCGAAGACGTCGGCGTCCACCTCACCCTCAACGCCGAATACGACCTGTACCGATGGGGCCCCATCACCCAGGCGCCGTCGTTGCTCGATGGCGACGGCGGCTTTCCCCGCACGATCGACGACCTGTGGGACCACGCCGACATGGACGAGGTACGCCGAGAGTGCCGGGCCCAGATCGAGCGGGCCATCCTGTGGGGCTTCGACGTCAGTCACCTGAGCTCGCATCTCGGGGCGCTCGAATACCGGCCCGAGTTCTTCGACGTGGCGCTGGAGCTGGCCGCCGAGTTCCGCCTGCCGTTGCGATTGTCTGCGGCGTCAGCCGAGCGGTCGGTCGGCTTCCCGTTCCGGCGACTGGCGGCTGAGGAAGGCGTCTTCGCGCCCGACCACCTGATCCGCAGCCGCAACCGGACCGGCCGGGTGGCGCTGGATCGTTTGCTGGGCGACATGAGCCCCGGGGTCACCGAGGTGGTGCTGCGCCCGGCGGTCGACACCGCCGAGCTACGGGCCTTGGCGCCCGACTGGGCATCGCTCGTCGACGACCACGATGTCGTGACCGTCGGGCAGTCCCTTCGGGCCCTCGCCGACCGGGCGGGAGTGACATTGATTGGCTACCGCGAAGTACGCGACCTCCAGCGGGCCACGGGCTCCTCGCTCCCGCAGGGCTCGCAGCGGTAGGAACGGCGCATTTTCCCAGATCTGTTCACGAACACCGACGAGGAGACACCGACTAAATGGAGATCAGCGAACGCAGCTTGCGCCAAATGGTGCGAGAGGTTGACGACCTTCACCGGGAGGGAATGCGGACCATCCGCGACGATGTCGCCACCCTGCACACCGGCGCCGCGGCCCGGCTGCTGGAGGGGACGCGGCGCCGATTGCTCGGCACGGCGGCCAAGGGTTTGGCGCTGGTGATCGGCGGCGCCGTGGTCCCCTTCGGGGGCCTCCTCGCCTCCGCCTCGGCACAGACGCTCGACGACCCGACGATTGCCAAGTTCGCCGAGAGCGTGGAACTGGCGGCGGTTGCCGCCTACACCGCGGCGGCGCAGAGCGGGAAGGTGCGCACCCCGACGGTGCTGGCGGCCGCCACGGCGTTCGCGGGCCACCACCTGGACCACGCCAAGGCCTTCGGCGCCTTCGCCGGCGACACCGCGACTGCCAAGGCCAACCCAGGGTTGGTCCAGGCGGTAGGTGACCAGATCCGGGCCGCGGCGGACGAGAACGCAGTCCTCGAGGTGGCTTTCGCAACCGAGAACGCCGCCGCTGCCACCTACCTGTTCGCCATTGGCGCCCTGACGAGCGCCCAGGCCCTGGCGGCCACGGCCTCCATCATGCCGGTCGAAGCCCAACATGCCGCGGTGCTCGGTTTCGTGCTGGGCAAGGATCCAAAGACCGATGTCGGGTTCCTGCCCCCATTCCAGACACAGGACTCGGCGATACAGCCGTCCAAGTTCCCGGTGGCCAGCTGATGGCGAGCGAGAGACGGCGACGGATCAGATCGACAGGAGTGGACATGGACATCTCACACGACTTCATCCGCCGGGAGGCCCGGGACATCGAGGCCGCCCATCAGGCGGCCATGAAACAGGACCGGCTGACCCTCGATCGCCTCGTCGACGATGGCGCCGCCTCGGCACCCGAGGCGGATCCGGGCGATGCCGGCGCGGCCGGAGGGGCCACGACCGGCACGCTGGCCGATCTCGTCCTCGGCCCCATGAGCCGGCGCCGGGTGCTCATGTTCGGCGGGGTGGCAGTTGCCAGCTCGGCGATCTTCGCCGCCTGCAAGGGGGCCACTCCGTCGGTGTCGGTCGTGCCCCCGACCACGGCGGTGACAGTGGCCCAAGGGACGGCAAAGGACGTGGCCATCCTGCGAACCGCCAGCTCCATCGAGGCGCTGGCGGTGGCGGTGTACGCCTCGGCCATCAAGAGTGGGCTGGTGAAAACGCCCGCGACACTGGACCTGATCAAGCTGTTCCAGAGCCAGCACAACCAGCACGGGGATCTGTTCCAGCGCTCGACGCGCACGGCCGGCGGTACGGCGTTCATCGACCCCAATCCCGTGCTGATGCAGCAGGTCGTACAGCCTCGGCTGGCGGCGCTCAAGACCGAAGCCGATGTGGTCGTCCTGGCCTACGACCTCGAGCACCTGGCGTCGGCGACGTATCAGGCGGACATCGGGATGTTCGACAACGTGAAGTTCAACACCGCGGTGGCCAGCGTGGGCGCAACCGAAGCCCGCCACGTCGCCTTGTTGGCCGTCATCAGCAACAAATCGGCCACGGGCACACCCGACGGGGCGTTCCAGACCGACACCGACGCAGTGACGGCCGGCACCGGGGTATAGGGGGCGACGCCGGGGTGTAAGGGGCGGCGCCGCAGTTCAGGCGGTGGACACGATGCCGGCGACGCCGCCGTTCAGGCGGTGGGCACGATGCCGGCGACGTCGGGGTTCAAGCAGTCGGCACCATGCCGGTGGCGCGGGGTTCAGGCGGTGGGCACGATGTCGGCGACGCCGCGGTTCAGGCGGTGGGCACGATCCCGGCGACGACCGGCGTCTTGGTGCTGGTGACAACGCCACCCCGGGGCTCCACGGTGACGGCCAGGACATTGGCTACGGCCGGGGTCGTGAAGGCGTGGTACGTGGGGATGTTGCCGATCACGCCGAGCGACACCCGAGCCCCGTCGACGACGCCCCACATCTGGTAGGTCTCGTCGGCCGGCAGCTTGTCGAGGTTGCCGGGACCGAGGTAGGTCGTGCCGTCGGCGATGATGACCGCCCGGATGGTGTGGACGCCGTCGGACGAGTTGAGCGTCAGGTGCCGGGCGTGAGGATCGGCGTCGGCGACGCGGTAGGCGAGTTCCTGCAGGTTGTTGGGCTGCTGCGGCTTGCGAACGTCCAGCCGGCCCAGCTGGATTCCGAGGGCCGCGACGATGACTGCGGCGGCACTGGCGAGGGCGACCATGAGGCGCATCTCGACCTTCCGGCGGGGGCGCCCCCGGCCGCCGCGCCGGCCGATGCCGATTGGCACGACCTTGTCGGCCTCGGGATCGAACTGAGGCGGGCGGGCGTGGATCGACGGCGGTATTTGGGGACCCGAGAGGCCCGCACGGCCCGCTATGGCGTCCCATTCGGCCTCGATGGAACGGACCGGTGCACTTGGTGGAGCCGCGGCGGTGGGCCGGCTGGCGTCTTGGATGGGCAATCGGGTGAGCCGCAGCGCCGGCGGCGGCTCTTCGAGGCTGGCGATGATGCGGTCCCACAGGCCGCTTGGCGCGGTGCCCCCGGCGTAACCGAGCAGCGCCGCAACCTCACGATGGTCGGCCAGCTCGTTGCGGCAGCGGGGACACGTCGGCAGGTGGCGTTCAATGGCCGAGGCCTCATCGGGCTCGACGGCGTCGAGTGCATAGGCACCGAGAAGTTCCTGTAGGTCGGCGTGTGCGGTCAGTCGTTCCATGATGTTCCGATTCCAGCTTCGGCCAGGCCGTCGCGCAGCCGGCGCAGGCCGGTGCGAATGCGACTTTTGACGGTACCTTCCGGCGTGCCCAAGAGGGTAGCCACCTCCCTGTAGGTATGACCGCCGAAATAGGCGAGCTCGATGGCTCGCCGTTCATCCTCCGACAGGACCGCCAGCGCGTCTTTTACGTGCTCCGCCATGGCGAGGTCCCACACCTCGTGTTCGATGTCGTACCCCCACTCCGCCGTCTCGCGGGCCTCGCGTTCCTCACGGCGGCGCCGGGAGGTGTCGGAGCGCAGCAGGTCCACGGCCCGACCATGGGTCTGGGCCAGAAGGAACGAGCGCAGCGACCCGCGATCGGGGTCGAACTTCTCCGGCTGATTCCACAGACGGAGGAAGACCTCTTGGACCACTTCCTCGGCCAGGGCGCTGTCGCTGACCACCCGGCGAGCCAGTCCGAAGACGGCACCTGCGTGGCGGCGGTACGCCTCGGCCAGCGCCTCTTCGCGCCACCGGCCAATCGCGACGACCAGGGCGCCGTCACTGGCGTCGATCAGGGAGGCGGCCATGGTTGCTTGTTGTTCGGAGCGACCCCCTCGGGCGGATGGCCCGGGCTCTCGGTTATTCCGGCCGCCCTTCGGGATCAATACTCGGTGATCTCCCGAATCTCCTTCTGGAGCTCCTTGTACTCCGGGGCGTTGGTCAAGGGCATCAGCGACATGAGCTTGGCCATGTTGGTGTTGTTGCCGATCTTGATGCGGCCCTGCATGAACGCGGCATTGGGATCGAGCTCGCCCTGCTGGATCTTCTTGGCGTCCTCGTAGCTCGTGGTCATGGTGATGTCGGGCTCGGTCACGTTGCCCAACTCGCTCTCGAGCAGCTTCCCGTTCTCCAGTACCCAGTAGTAGCGAACCTCGCCGTCGGCGCCGCCCGAGACGATGTACTGGATCCTGGCGGACGCCCCCGGACGCTCAGGCTGGCTGTCGGCCATCGCCCGGGTCTGGTCCAGCCACTCCTTCGAGAGCCATTTCGACATAGCTGGATTCCCCCTGGTGACGTCGGGATCTCTGTTCGTCGTTCGTCGGGCACTCTACCCGCAGAGGGTCGTGTCAACCCTTCCCGATGGCTGCCGTCCCGGCGGTCTCGGCGCTGGCGACGATCGCGCCGGTCCCGACCGGGGTCGGGGGGGTCGGGGGGGTAAGGCCGGAGACACCCGCGAACAAATCATCCTCGGGTGTTTCCGTGGGCACCAGGCTGCGGGCCAACACGTATTCGTCGTACGGGTAGATCGTCTGCGCCACTTCGGGGGGGAGGCCGAACCAGAACTTCGAGGTGGGGTCGATCTGGGTTTCGTGGGCCAGCAGAGCCAGGTCGCGAACCCCGGCAAAGCCGGTGACGTCGATCACCGTCGTTGCCGGCTCGGTGTTCACCCCACGCTCGAACCACTTCTCGTCGAAGGGCGACTCCAGCCCGAGCTCGAGGTACTTCTCGTGCATCGCCAGGATTCTCTTGCGTGACCAGGTGGTGTAGTACAGCTTCAGGGGCTGCCAGGGTGGACCGGCATCGGGGTACGCGTCGGGGTCACCGGCGGCGTCGAACGCCGGCAAGGTGATGGCGTGGACCTGCAGATGGTCGGGGTGCGGGTACCCCTCCTGGTTGCTCGGATAGGTGACGACCACTTGGGGCCGGACCCGCCGAATCACCGCCACGAGGCGCTCCACGGCTTCGTCGAACGGTGCCTGGGCGAACGAACGCGGGTCGGCATTTTCGGGCGTGTCAGGCATCCCCGAATCCCGGTAGCCGAGCATTACGACCTCGCTGTACCCGATGATCGACGTCGCCCGGGCCAGCTCCTCCATCCGCACCTGGTGGAGCCGGTCGCGAACGTCGGGGCGGTCCATGGCCGGATTCAGGATGTCGCCGGCCTCGCCGCCGGTGCAGCAAACCAGCACGCTGTGGACGCCCTGGGTGCGATACCGCGCGATGGTCGCCGCGCCCTTCGAAGCCTCGTCGTCGGGATGGGCGTGCACGGTCAGGATGCAGGGGCGTACCGACATGGGCAACACGATAAGCCAGGCTTCGCCGGTACCGACCCTGCCGCGACCCGACCCGACCGCGACCCGACCCGGCCGCGACCCGACCCGGCCGCGACCCGGGCCGGCCGCGACCCGGGCCTGCCGCGACCCGACCGGGCCGGCCGACCAGCCGTGACCCGCTCGGGGCTGTTCGACCCGGGGGCCGGCCGGGCCTGCCTCGACCCGGGGGAGCCCGGCGTCCATGATGCACGAGCATGGTTTCTTGCGACCGAATCCGGGCGAGGTTGCAGAAGGTGTCAGCCGCGGCCGCGATTTCATTCGCGGCCGCGGTCGTTGTGGTGGCTGCGAGCTGCGGGGCCACGTCAAACGCCCAACAGGAAGCGGCGGCGGCCGCTCGCATTCGCGCTGCCCAGGCTCGTGCCGTCGCCCAGCAAGCGAGGCTTGGCCCCGATGCCCAGGAGTTTCTCGCCAAGGCGGCCAGCGCCAGCAGCGCCACCTACACCGTCGTCTACGACCAGGGGAACGGCGAGAGCACGACGGTGTTCGCCCAAGCACCCGATCGGCGAATCGATGTCGTCGGCGCTTCGGGGCCGGGTAGCACCGATCGGGTGATCATCCACAACAGTGACACGGTCGTGTGCCATCTGAACGCTGACCGCTGGAGCTGCCTGAGCGGCGTGGAATCAGCTCCTGGTGGACCATTCACACCCGACGCCATCACCCAGACGATCGCCTCGTTGGTGCAGCTCAGCCAGACGTACGACTTCACGGTGAACCACCGGCCTCTACTCCGCCTCGACGCCAGCTGCCTGGCGGCCACCCGCCGGACCAGCACGGCCACCGCGGCCACCGCGGCCACCGACGCAACTGTCGGGGAGCACGCCCTGATCTGCATTGCGCCGAGTGGCGTCATCCTTCGGGTCGAGGACAGCGGGAATCCGGTTCAAGCGACCAGCTATCGGGAATCCGTCCCCTCGGGCGCGTTCCGGCTGCCGGCTAAGCCGACCCCGGCGGTGACGTCGACGTCGCTGCCCGGCTAACCGTCCCCCACAAGGGTGTTCGGCCGCATTGGGGCGACGTATGTCTCGATCGATTGGCAGTTTGGCGGACTTTGTCAGTTTTGCCGTCTCAGGTCGGGGAGAACTGCCAGAGTCGGCAGAACTGCCAATCGATACGGCGGGTGGGCCCGTCGGGACCGCCGTGACCGGCCGATGACAGCGCGGGGCGCGCCTGGGAGGGCACGGTGTTCGCTGCCCGATGAGCACGGGGGCGGTGGCAACGCAGGGGCACGGGATCGCCAGACGCGGCCGGTCGGGCATCGGACGCACCCGGTGGCGGGCGTGGTAATCGCCCAACACGATCCGCTCGGAGTCGGGACCGTTCCCACGCCAAGTTCGCCATCTCGCGAGCGGCCACGCCGGGCCGGGCCGCCCATCGCGAACGGGCGAACCATCGGTGCGCAGGCCCTAACCGGCGTCCAACCGAGACGCCATCACCTGCAGGTCGAACCCCTCCTGGCGAATTCGGGCGTCGATGTACACCAGTGTCGCCACGATCGTTATCAGCGACACCGTTACGAACGCCTCCAAGATGCCACTGGCGGCGACGATGAGCCAGCCCCAGCGAAGTCCTATGAACAAGGTGACGAGGGCCGGCAGGAAACCGAGGATCTGGTTGAGAAAGTAGGCGAGCAGGCCCGAGAGCAACGCGATGCCGACGGTGGGCCAGTACCGCCTCCGGGCCAGGCTCACCGAGCGCCGGATCCCGGCAAAGGGCCCCAGGTCCTCCAGCGAAATGGCGGGCGCCGTCATGATGAACAGCGGCATGACGAAGGCGGCGCCCACGATCACCGCCAGCAAGCTCACCAACTCGGCCAGATGGACGATGAGGGTCGCTACCAGCAGCGCCGGAGCATGTTTGATGGCGGCGACGATGGCGTCTCGGGGTTTCAGTTCGCCGCCCAGGTAGGAGGCCATCACGACTCGGCTGGCACCGGCGCAGACCAACGGCACCACCACCCAGAAGGCAATATAGGAGAGGCCGGCGATCGCGAAGGTGCTCGAGGAACTGTTCTGCGAGGACGCCGCGGATGGGTCGCGAAGGGTCTGCAGGAAGCCGTTTCCGCCGTTGATATTCCGCTCGAAGAAGGCCAGGACGATCTCGAACGGCACAAAGAACGTGGCGACGATGAGCACCATGGTGCGGGCGTTCGCCCGCAGCAGTTTGATCGCACCGTCGAGGATGTCGCTGGTCGCCATGGGGTGCAGTGGCAGTGGGCCGGTTTTCTCGTTGCCGCCCTTCAGTCGTGGCGGCGGGAGCGCCCAGACGGGGACCGACGGCCCCGTGACCGACCAGCCGCCAGGCGCCGCGCCACCCCACCATCCGGGCGCGGTTCCATCGCCCGGATACCCCGGAGGAGGCGGCGGTGCGCCATAGCCCGGCTGGGTCGCGCCATACCCGGGCGGCAGCGGGCCGTACCCCGGAGGCGGTGCGCCATAGCCGGGCGGCGGTCCATACACCGGAGGCGGCGGGCCGTACCCCGGCGGCGGCGCGCCATAGCCGGGCTCCAGCGCCCCATAGCCCGGAGGCGGTGGACCCCCGGGTGGCGGGCCGTACCCCGGTGGCAGTCCATACCCCTGTGGCGGTGCGCCATAGCCGGGCGGCGGCGGACCATACCCTGGTGGCGGTGCGCCATACCCCGGTGGCGGTGCGCCATAGCCGGGCGGCGGCGCGCCATACCCGGGTGGTGGCCGGTCATACCCGGGCGGTGGTGCGCCGTAGCCACTCGGCTGTGCGCCATAGCCGGATGGCGGCACAAAACTCGGCGGCAGTGCAGGAGGCGGTGGGGTATCCCATTCAACTGGCCAAGGATCTCCGTCGGAACCCTCTCCCCCGGGCCCCCGCGGATCGCTCACATCCCCAGCATGCCCGCTGGCACGCCGTCCGGCACCCAGCGAGAAACCTACGCCGCGGCGTAGAGATCCACGGAACCCTCGAGCAGGTGCAACCCGCTCAGGCCGGGCAACCGGTCGATGTGCCGGTCCACCCGCGCCGCGACCTTCCGGCCGTCCTCGTCGGCGAACAGGTAACGGGTCAGATGGGCCAGCTCGGGCTCAGGCATCACGCCCGCCCCGACCGGCTTCCAGAACTTGCGGAGGGCCAGCCGGGTCATCTTCTGTGCCCGGGTGCTGCTCTCGAGCCGCCGCCCCGCCTCGCTGGCGTAGAA
>JAUTXM010000044.1 GCA_030838025.1 Acidimicrobiaceae bacterium | reverse complement strand
TGAGCCTCAACCGCTGGGTCGAGGTGTGCTCGGTCACGCCCGCTCGGATGTTCGGCCTCTACCCCAAGAAGGGGGCCATCGCACCGGGCAGCGACGCCGACATCGTCGTCTACGATCCGTCGGCCAGCCACACCCTGAGCGTGGAGACACACCACATGGCCATCGACTACTCCGCTTGGGAGGGTGTGACCGTGCCTGGCAAGGCTGCCACCGTGATCTCCCGCGGCGAGGTCATCGTCGACAACGACCAGTATCTGGGCCGCAAGGGACACGGCAAGTTCCAGAAGCGGGGGCTGTCGCAGTATCTGACGTAGCGCGAGATAGCCTCACGGGATCAACCGAGGATTGCGTTTCGAACAGAACCTCTCACGGCGACGTTGACGAGTTGTTGACACGGGGACCAGTCGGCGGACTGCGGAGGAGACGGATCAGGCGGGCCATCGTGGTCGCTCTCCTCGGCGCGTCCGCCATTGTCGTCACGGGCGGCAGGGCTGCGCAGGCGCTCACGACGCCGACACTCATGACTCAGGCATCGATTGAGGTAGCGTTCGGTTTCCCGGTCTCCGACACGGCAGATCTCGAGAACGGCATCAACCCGACGGGTTCCATCAGCTTCGCCCTGTACGGGCCCGACAACGCAACGTGTACCGGGACGCCGGTGTTCAGCTCCGTAACGACCGTGAGCAGCAACGGCACCTATCCGTCGGGCAATTTTGTGCCCACCACGGCCGGGACTTACCGATGGGTTGCGTCCTACGAAGGTGACGTCAACAACGCCGCCGTAACGACGGCCTGCGACGACCCGAAGGAGTCGGTGATCGTGGACCAGTCCGTCCCATTCGTACGCACGACGGCGTCAATCGTGGGTGACGTGATCTCCGACACCGCCAGCGTCTTTCCGGGGTTTACCGGCGGTGTGACTCCGCCGCCGGTCACGGGAACCATCACCTTCAACCTCTACTACGACGACGCCGCCTGCAATGGCACCCCACTGTTCACGTCGACTACACCGGTCGACGGTTACAACCCCATCATTTACCCGTCCGGCCCGTTCACGGCTACCGCCAGCGGCGTGTACCGCTGGGTCGCGGTCTATTCAGGCGACGTCAACAACGTTGCGCAGACCACCGGCTGCCAGGACGCGAACGAGTCGGTGGTGGCGAATCTTGCGAACCTGGACCTCAGCACGCAGGCGTCGACCGGGTTCTTCGTCGGGGACCAGATCCTCGACACCGCCACGCTGGCCGGTGGAAACGCCCCCACCGGGACGCTCGTGTTCAGCCTCTACGGTCCCGGCGACACGTCGTGCGGATCCCCGTTGTTCACCAGTAGCGCGGTGGTTGCGGGCGACGGAAGCTACACCTCCGACCCCTTCACGACCGCGATCGAGGGCACCTACCGGTGGCAGGCCGCCTACTCCGGCGACGGCAACAACGCCGCCGTGATCACATCGTGCGCCGACCCCGACGAGACGGTACAGGCGAACAGGTTCCCGACCTCGGTGGGCACGACCGCGACCCAAGCGAACCCGACCCGAGACACGGCGTCCCTGTTTCCCGGGACCGAGGGCGCCTTCCAGGTTCCTCCTACCGGCACCATCACCTTCAGCCTGTACGGACCGAACGACGCCAAGTGCACCGGGCCCGCCGTCACCTCGGTTACTCCGGTCAACGGAAGCGGTGACTACCTGTCGGACCCCACCACCGTCACCGCCAGCGGAACGTACCGCTGGGTGGCGGCATACTCCGGCGACGCCGCCAATGCCCCATCCGCCTCCGGCTGCAATGACGACGGCGAATCCGTGACGGTGACCCTCCCCACGCCCACGCTCACGACGACAGCGTCGGGTCCGGTGACGGTGGGTGGGCCGGTGAGTGATACCGCGACCCTGAACGGGGTCAACCCCACCGGCACCATCACCTTCACATTGGTGCAGTTCTGCGGGTCGTCGACACCACTGTTCATCTCCACGACACCCGTCACCGGCAACGGCAGCTACACGTCCGATCCTTTCATTGCCCCCGCACCGGGCACCTATTTCTGGCTCGCCTCCTACAGCGGCGATGCCAACAACGCCGCGGCCGCCAGTCCCTGCGGGGCCACCGGTGAGAGCGTCGACGTCACCAAGGCCACCACCGCGCTCGTGACCGAGGCGTCGGGGCCGGTGCCCGTCGGCGGGTCGATCACCGACACCGCCACCTTGTCGGGCGGGGCGAACGCATCGGGGACGATCGTCTTCACCCTGTTCGGGCCGGATAACGCCACCTGCGCCGGCACGCCCATTTTCACCTCGACCACCACCTCCCCGGTCAACGGTCCCGGGAGCTACACGTCCGACCCATTTCCGACCACCACCGCGGGTACCTATCAATGGATCGCCACCTACAACGGTGACGCCAACAACGAGGCCTCCACGACGGCGTGTGGCGACCCGAACGAGAGCATCGTCGTTGGTCAGGCCACCCCGGCGATCTCCACCCAGGCCTCGGGGCCGACCGTCGTTGGGGGTTCGATCCGCGATAGCGCCACGCTGAGCGCGGGGGTCGATCCGACCGGCACGATCACCTTCAACCTCTATGGGCCCGGTGACGCCACCTGCGGCAACTCGCTGTTCGTCTCGACCTCGGCGGTGAACGGCAATGGCATCTACTCCTCGGGGGAATTCACGGCTCTCGCCACCGGCACTTACCAGTGGGTGGCCTCCTACTCCGGTGATGCCAACAACGCATCGGTCGCGGCGGCGTGCGACGCCCAAGGCGAGTCGGTCACGGTCAGCCTCGCGGCTGCGGCGCTCACCACCGCAGCCTCGGCTCCGGTGAGGGTGGGAGGGACGATCCATGACACTGCCACCCTCAGCGGGGGGGTCAATCCCAGTGGCTTGATCACCTTCAACCTGTACGGGCCAGGCGACACCACCTGCGCCGCCCCGTTGTCCACCTCGACCGCCCCGGTCAACGGCAACGGCACCTATTCCTCGGCCCGGTTCACGGCCACGATCGTCGGTACCTACAGGTGGGTTGCCTCCTACTCCGGCGATTCCAACAACGGTCCCGCCACGGCCGGATGCAATGACTCGGGAGAATCGGTGGTCGTGAGGCCCTTACCGACGACCACGACCACGGTCGCAGCCACGACGACCACGATCGCCCCCGTGACGACGACATCCACGACCACGACGACGATCCCAACCACGACCACCACGACCACCCGGCCGACCACCACGACCACCCAGCCGACCACCACGACCACCCGCCCCCGGCCGACTACCACGACCACCCGCCCCCGGTCGACCACCACGACCACCCGGCGCCCGACCACCACGACCACCCGGCCGCCGACGACAACCTCCCGGCCGCCCGCGACGACCACTATCGGGTCATCCACAACTCTGGCTCCGACCACGCCGACCCCGCGTAGGCCCGTCACCACCCGGACCCCGCCGACGACAGCCCGTAGAACGACCACGGCGACCACGCGAGCGCCGGCAAGGGTCGTCACCCAACTGGTGGTCAACACCACGCTGCCGCCAACCACCACAACGACGGTTCCGCCGACCACCCAGCCGCCTCCGCCCCCTCCCACTATCCCTTCTGGACCGTCTCCGCTCATTGCGGTCACACCTGATGGCGTCTCGAACGGACGCGCCGGTGTCGGGCTCAGCATCCGGGGCTCCGGCTACCGGGACTGCAAGACCGTCTACTTCTTCGTCGATTCCTCCCGGGTCGGTTCGGGGGCACCCGACAGCAACGGAAACATTCGAATCGACAACCTCTCGATCCCGGGCGACACGAGCACCGGCCAGCATCGGGTCACCAGTTCCTGCCTCTCGTCCGGCAAATCGACCCGGCAGTCGACCCTCTTCAGGGTCACCCATTCCAGCGTCCATCGCAGCGCCTTCGTGACCGCGATTCCGCGACCCGACCAAATTTCCCTGAATGCCAAACGCGCCAGCCTCAATCTTCTTCTTGCTCTTTTGATCATTCCCCTCCTGGCATTCCCGTCGGAGCTGTTCAACAGCACGCTGGAGGAGAACTACAACGAGGTTCGAGGCTGGTTCGGGCTCCCGCCGAAGAAGGAGAACCGCCTCCACGAGCGCCGGCAGTACGTCCTGTTTGCCGTACTGCTCGTCGTGAGTGGGGTGCTGTACTCCGCTGTCAGCCCGGACTTCGGCCTCAATCGCTCGACGTTCGTGCTTGCTGCGGGCCTGGGCCTGGCCGTCATCATCACCGGCATTGGATTCGCTCTTCCGAGTGTGATCTACATGCGCCGCCGCGTCGGGGAATGGGGCCGGCTCAAGGTCCTGCCGGGCACTTTGCTCGTCGGAGTGGTAACGGTGGGTTTATCGCGGCTGTTACACCTGCAACCCGGATATATCTATGGCCTCCTCGCAGTATTCGTCTTCCGGCGAACGATCGACGAAACTCAAGAAGGGCGCCTTGCTTCGGGGACCTCGCTCATCCTTCTCTTGCTGTCTATTGCGGCGTGGTTGGCGCTCATTCCGATTTCGGCGGCAGCCGCGAAACCGCATTCGAGCATTGTCCTCCTCATTATGGAAGCGTGTATAGGTGGTGTTTTCCTCATCGGACTCGAAAGCCTGCTGGTCGACCTCCTCCCAATGCGATTCCTTGATGGGAGTACCGAGATCAAATGGAGCAAGTCTGCCTGGGCCGCCCTGTTTGGATTCGGGGTATTCGCTCTGATTCAAGTCCTGCTGACACCGAACAGCGGGTACGTCGGCCACACCAGCCACTATTCCCTGCTGCTCGTGATCATCGCCTACGTCGCCTTCGGGCTGTTCTCATTCAGCTTCTGGGGCTACTTCCGCTACCGGACCCCGCCACCGGGCGACGAGTCGGCTGAGCCTCGGGGCTCGGAACCGGACTGGATGGTCCAGGGCTAGCGCGGGCTAGCCGGGGGCCGGAGTGCAAAGTGTCGTGGGGGCGACCGGTTGCACTCCGGCCCCCCAGGGCCCCAGGGCCCCAGGGCCCCAGGGCCCCAGGGCCCCCAGGCCCCCAAAGGCCGCCCAGGCCGCGAACGGCATCGAACGGCGTAGGCGTCGATACGATGGGGGCGTGCTCGCTGCCGCCCGCGGGGTCAGGTCCTGACTCGGATATCGCACTGGATCGGGGGCCGGACGGCGCCCCGCCCCGCCGGTCACGGAGGCCGAGTCGGGCCGGTGTGGAATCCGGCCACCGGTGAGCAGCAGTCCGAGGTCGAACTCGCCACCATCGAAGAGGTGGACGCCGCCGTGCAAGCCGCTCGAGCGGCCTTCCCGGCCTGGCGGGCCACCTCCTTGTCGAGGCGCAGCGAGGTCCTGTTCCACTTCCGCGAGCTGGTCGACGCCAACCGCAAGGAGCTGGCGAGCATCCTGACCGCCGAGCACGGGAAGGTGACCTCCGACGCCTTGGGCGAGGTGGCCCGGGCCCTGGAAAATGTCGAGTTCGCCTGCGGCATCCCCCACCTCCTCAAGGGCGAGTACAGCGAGCAGGCCTCGACCGGCGTCGACGTGTACTCCATCCGCCAGCCGCTCGGCGTGGTGGCGGGGATCACCCCGTTCAACTTCCCCGTCATGGTGCCGGTGTGGATGTTCGCCAACGCCCTGGCCTGCGGCAACGCCTTCGTACTGAAGCCGTCCGAGAAGGACCCCTCGGCCTCGCTGCTGCTGGCCGAACTGCTGAAGGCGGCGGGGCTGCCCGACGGCCTGTTCAACGTGGTTCACGGCGACAAGGAGGCGGTCGACCGCATCCTCGAGCACCCCGACATCGACGCCGTGTCCTTCGTCGGCTCGACACCCATCGCCCGCCACATCTACGAGACCGCTACCAGGCATGGGAAGCGGGTCCAGGCGCTGGGCGGGGCTAAGAACCACATGGTGGTCCTGCCCGACGCCGACATCGAGGGGGCGGCCGACGCCGCCGTGTCGGCGGGCTACGGCTCGTCGGGGGAGCGGTGCATGGCCGTGTCGGTGCTGGTCGCGGTGGGCGAGAGCGCCGATCCCCTGATCGCAGCCATCAAAGCCCGCGTCCCCAGCGTCCGGGTGGGACCGGGGAGCGACGCCGACAGCGAGATGGGCCCCCTCATTTCCCCAGATCATTTGAAAAAGGTGTCCTCGTATATCGACCGGGGCCAGCAGGAAGGTGCCACGGTGGTCGTCGACGGGCGGCGGGCGAGCGTGCCGAGCGACGGGTTCTTCCTCGGGGTGTCGCTGCTCGATGACGTGACGCCGGACATGGATGTCTACCGAGACGAGATCTTCGGGCCGGTGCTTTCCGTGGTGCGCGTGGACACCTTCGACGCGGCGTTGCAGCTGGTCAACGACAACCCATACGGCAACGGCGCCGCCATCTTCACCCGCGACGGCGGGGCGGCCCGGCGATTCCAGTTCGAGTGCCAGGCGGGGATGGTCGGCATCAACGTCCCGATCCCCGTCCCGGTCGGCTACTACAGCTTCGGCGGCTGGAAGGCGTCACTCTTCGGCGACACCCACATGTACGGCCCCGAGGGCGTGCGCTTTTACACCCGGACCAAGGTGGTCACGTCCCGGTGGCCGGATCCGGCCACGTCGAGCGTCGACCTCGGTTTCCCCCGGACCCGGTAAGCCATGGACATCGGCGTCGTCCTGCAGACCAACCCGCCCGCGGCCCAGGTCGTGGAGCTGGCCCGCCAGGCCGAGATCTATGGGTGCAGCCACGTCTGGACCTTCGACTCCCACCTGCTGTGGGAGGAACCGTTCGTCATCTACAGCCAGATCCTGGCGGCGACGCGCAAGATCACCGTCGGCCCCATGGTGACCAACCCCGCGACGCGGGACTGGACGGTGACGGCGTCGCTGTTCGCCACCTTGAACGAGATGTTCGGCAACCGGACGGTGTGCGGGATCGGCCGGGGCGACTCGGCGGTACGGGTGACCAACGGCCGGCCGGCCACCCTGGCCACGCTGCGGGAGGCCATCGGGGTCATCCGGGAGCTGGCCAACGGCCGCTCGGCCGAGTACAACGGCTCCACGCTGCGTTTCCCGTGGGGCGTCAACAGCCGCCTCCCGGTGTGGGTGGCGGGCTACGGGCCGAAGGCGCTGCAGTTGGCCGGCGAGGTGGGCGACGGGTTCATCTTGCAACTGGCCGATCCTGACGTGACGGCGTGGACCGTCGAGACGGTGCGCCAGGCGGCGGCGCGCGTCGGTCGCGACCCCGAGGCACTGACCATCTGCGTGGCGGCGCCGGCCTACGTGGGACCCGTCGAGGATCTGGCCCACATGCGCGACCAGTGCCGGTGGTTCGGGGGCATGGTCGGCAACCATGTGGCCGACTTGGTCACCCGCTACGGCAGCGACGGCGGCGCCGTGCCCGCCGCGCTCACCGACTACATCAAGGGTCGCGAGGGGTACGACTACAACGAGCACGGCCGGGCCGGCAATGCCCACACCGCCTTCGTGCCCGACGCCATCATCGACCGCTTCTGCATCCTCGGACCGGTGGCGCACCACCTCGAACGGCTCGCCGAGCTCCAGGCGCTCGGGGTTGATCAGTTCGCCATCTATCTACAACATGATGGAAAAGAGGAGACGTTGCGCGCCTACGGCGATCACATCATTGGGTCGGTGGCGGCGCACGTGACAGCTCGCTCCTAGGTCGAGCCGGCAACGAGGGGAGCGCGGCGGTGGCGGGGGTCACACAGGTTCCAGCGGTGGCCGAACGGGACCCGCATGTCGCGGCGTGGCGGCGCCGGGTCCGGCGGGTCGTGATGTTCGTCCTGGCGCTGGCGGTGCTGGCCGCGCTGTGGGAGGGCTACAAGTGGTTCGGCCAGTCGGTCGGGGACCGGGTGTTCGGCTGGCGGCTCCCGGCCCGCAGCGACAACGGGTCGATGCCCCATGTGTGGGACGTCGTGCGCCGATTCGGCCAGCCCGAGCGGCGGGGAACCAGCCACACGATTGGGGCCACGGTCGCGGCGGGGGCGTGGTTCACCTTCCGGGTAGCCATGGCGGGATTCGTGGTGGGCGTCGTGGTCGGCATGGCGCTGGCGGTGGTGATGCAGCGCTTCGGTGTGGCCGAGCGGGGCCTCCTGCCGTACGTGGTGCTGTCGCAGACCGTTCCCCTGGTGGCCCTGGCCCCGCTGGTGGTCGGGTGGGGTGGCAACCTCACCGTGTTCGGAATCCGGTGGCAGCTGTGGATGTCGGTGGCGGTGATCGCGGCGTACCTCGCCTTCTTCCCGGTCGCCATCGGGGGGTTGCGGGGGCTGCAGGCGCCGGGCAGCGAGGCCGTCGAGTTGATGGACTCCTATGCTGCGTCATGGGGCCAAACGCTGCTGAAGCTGCGCCTGCCCGCCGCGGTCCCGTATCTGGTGCCGGCGCTGAAACTGGCCGCCGCCTCCTCGGTGGTCGGAGCCGTGGTGGCCGAGATCTCGACGGGCACCAAGGGCGGTATCGGCCGGCTCATCATCGAGTACTCCCGTGAGGCCACGTCGGACCCGGCCAAGGTGTACACGGCCATGATCGGCGCCGCGGCGCTGGGCCTGGTGGTGGCCGCCTTGGTGGGCATCCTCGACCTGGTAATGATGCGCCACCGGCCGCAGGTGGGGTCGTGAGTGGCCCGAGCGGCGGTGGGCGGGTGGGCGGCGGTGGGCCGGTGGGCGGCGGTGGGCCGGCGGTGTTGGTGGCCGGGGTATCCAAGGTGTTCAATCCGGGCCGAACGGGCCAGGTGGAGGCCGTGCGCGGGGTCGACCTGGAGATCGAACGCGGGGAGTTCATCTCGCTCATCGGCCCCTCGGGGTGCGGCAAGAGCACGCTGTTGCGCCTCGTCGCCAACCTGACCGATCCCACGTCAGGAACCGTGATCGTCAACGGCAAGACCGCCCGCCAGGCCCGATTGGACCAGGCCTACGGGATGGCCTTTCAGCAGTCGGGATTGTTCGAGTGGCGCACCGTCACCAAGAACATCGAGCTTCCCCTCGAGCTTCGTGGTTGGGACCGCGTGCGCCGCCAGTCCCGAGCCGCCGAGATGCTGAAGCTGGTCAAACTGGAGGACTTCGCCGACCACCACCCGTGGGAGCTTTCCGGCGGAATGCAGCAGCGGGTGGCCATCGCCCGGGCGCTGGCGTTCGATCCGCCCCTCCTCCTTATGGACGAACCGTTCGGGGCGCTCGACGAGATGACCCGCGAGCACATGCAAGCCGAGCTGAACCGCATCTGCGAGGCCACGGGCACCACGGCGGTCTTCGTGACCCACTCGATCCCTGAGGCGGTCTTCCTGTCCGACCGGGTCGTCGTTCTGTCGCCCCGCCCGGGCCGGATCGTGACTGTTGTCGAGGTCGAACTGGGCGCGCGGAATGACGACACCCGCGAGACCCCCGAGTTCTTCAAGAAGATCACCGAGGTGCGCGAGGCGCTGCGGGGGTCGGCGTGAATCCGAGCGCCGGTTCGGGCGCGGGATCGGCTGTGGGTTCGGTCCTGGGATCGGTGGCGCGCCGGGTCCGGTCGGTCCTGCCACCGATCGTCGTCGGAGTCGGGTTGCTGGTCGCCTGGCAACTGTTCGTGCAGGTGCGCCATATCAAGCCCTACCTCCTCCCCCCGCCGTCCGCCATCTGGCATCAGATCGCGTCCAACCGCAGCGGGATCCTCCACGCGGCGCGCGTGACAGGTACCAACGCCCTCGTCGGCTTGTTGGCGGGGTTGGTGCTTGGCGTCGGGGCCGGCGCGGTCGCCAGCCGCTTCCGCTGGCTGGGCGAGCTCACCATCCCGGTGGCGGTGGCGGTCAACGCCATACCGATCATCGCCCTCGTCCCGATCTTCAACAACATGTTCTCGACGACCAGCGCCATCCCGCGGCGGCTCATGGTCACGATCATCGTGTTCTTCCCCATCTTCATGAACACCCTCCGGGGGCTCACCCAGGTGGATGCCACCAAAGAGGAGCTGATGCGCTCCTACGCCGCATCCCCGGGGACGGTGTTGCGCAAGGTCCGGGTGCCCCATGCGCTGCCGTTCCTCTTCACCGGCCTCAAGATCGCCTCGTCGCTGAGCGTCATCGCGGCGGTGGTCGCCGAGTACTTCGGCGGCCTGCAAGACGGCCTCGGGAGCCACATCGTGTCGGCGGCGTCCAATTCGGCGTACGGCCGGGCGTGGGCATTCGTCGCCGCGTCCTGCGCCCTCGGTCTGGCGTTCTATTTCGTTACGATTCTGGCCGAGCGAGTGTTCGTGCCCTGGCAGCCGGCACGCCGTTCCCGATGAGTGCAAGAGGAGACTTGATGAGAAGACGCAGTTTCAGGGGCCCGGTCCTCGTCGCAGTCGCCCTGGCCCTGGTGGCCGGTGCCTGCTCGAGCGGCAAATCCTCGACGACCGCCACGACCGCCACGACCGCCACGACCGCCGCCGGGAGCTCGCCGACGACCGCCGCCGGACCGCTCAAGACCGTGAAGCTGCAGCTCCAGTGGTTCACCCAGGCCCAGTTCTCGGGCTACTTCGCCGCCGTGGACCAGGGCTTCTTCAAGAAGCACGGACTCAACGTGCAGATCCTCGAGGGCGGCGTCGACATCGTCCCCCAGACCGTGCTGGCCCAGGGGGGAGCTGACTTCGCCATCGCCTGGGTGCCCAAGGCGCTGGCGTCGCGTGAGCAGGGTGCCAACATCACCGACGTGGCCCAGATCTTCCAGCGATCCGGCACGTTGCAGGTTTCGTTCAAGAACAAGAACATCACCGCCCCGGCCGACCTCAAGGGCAAGAAGGTGGGCAACTGGGGCTTCGGCAACGAGTTCGAGCTGTTCGCAGGGATGGGCAAGGCAGGCTTGAACCCTGGAAAGGACGTCTCGCTGGTCCAGCAGCAGTTCGACATGAAGGCCCTGTTGAGCGGCGACATCGACGCCGCCCAGGCCATGATCTACAACGAATACGCCCAGGTGCTGGAGGCCGACAACCCGAGCACCGGCAAGCTGTACCAGCCCGGCGACTTCAACACCATCAACTGGAACGACGTCGGCACCGCCATGTTGCAAGACGCCATCTGGGCCCGGACCGACAAGCTCGCGGACCCGGCGTTCCAAGACACGACCGTGAAGTTCATCGAGGCCTCTATCGAGGGGTGGGCCTATTGCCGGGACAACCCCACCAAGTGCCGCGACATCGTGGTGGCCAAGGGCTCCAAGCTGGGCAACAGCCATCAGCTGTGGCAGACCAACGAGATCAACAAGCTGGTCTGGCCCTCGCCCAAGGGTGCCGGCTACATCGATCCGACCGACTGGAACCGGACGGTGCAGATCGCCATGGGCACCAAGAACGCCGACGGCAAGACGGTCATCACCAAGGCTCCTGACGCCGCGGCCTACACCAACGACTACGTGACCAAGGCGCTGACCGACCTGAAGGCCGCCGGGGTCGACGTGAACGGGACGAGCTTCGCCCCGATCACCGTGACCCTCGAGCCCGGAGGCAACTGACCGCTCCGCCCGGGTCCGCCCGCCCCGCTCCGCCCCGCCCGGGACGGGGCGGCGCACAAGCGCTGCGACGCCATCTTGGGGGCACCATGACCGCGGTCGTGAGGCGGCGCCTCGACGGCACCGGGGAGGTGTCGCGCCCGCGTTGTGAGGGGATCACCGGCGAGTCGCGCTTGTACGCTCGGGGTGATGGGGTATTGGTTGGGGTTGGATGTGGGGACGACGTTTTCGGCGGCGGGGGTGTGTCGGGGGGGTCGGGTGGAGATTGTGGGGTTGGGGAATCAGGCGGCGGTGGTGCC
>JAUTXM010000005.1 GCA_030838025.1 Acidimicrobiaceae bacterium | reverse complement strand
GGGGGGGGGGGGGGGGGGGGGGGGCTGCGACCGGCGCTGGGGTCCTGGTTGGCGGTGTCGACGGCGGCACGGGCTGTGCCCGCGGCGGCCTCGAAGCCGCGCCGCCAGCGCCGGAAAAGAACTGCCGGGCAGTAGCATCACGCTTCGCCGGCCGGGCGGGGCGGGGACTTGACGACTCGGGAACCGGGTCGACCAATTCGTCCGTCGAACCTTCGACCGGCATACTGGTGTCAGCGCCAGCCGAGGAAGGTTCACCGGTAGTGCTCATGTCTTCTCAACTCTCGTCACGATGAATTCGATCCAGATCAGATGTTTCGCCCGTAATACAACCCAGGAAGGGGAATGAAAATTCTTCGCGGAAACCCTGAATGGGCGCCCATCGTTACCGATGAGGCGCATGGAGGCGGAATGGACACGTCATGGATGCAGGACGGCAAGTGCCGGGAACTGCCTCCCGAGACGTTCTTCCCCAGCGATGGGGTGGGCGTCGAGATCGCACGCCGCATCTGCGCCGACTGCCCGGTGAAGGAGCCATGCCTGGAGTACGCCCTGCACAACCGGATCGAGCACGGCGTCTGGGGGGGAGCCTCCGAACGCGAGCGCCGGCGGATCGCCCGCCGTCGTCGCGGTGTCTCCGCCGCCCCCCTCCCGGCTCCCAGCCCCAGCCGCAGCCAGTAAGCGCCTCGGAAGAGGGCGGCCCCAGCCGCTAGCAAACCTGCTCAGTTGGCGGACGGCTTCTCGGACTCTCGGCGGGCCTTGGCTTCGCGCTCGGCGATGAGCGCGTCCAACTCGGCCTTGCTCATGGTGATCTTGTCGTCGGCCGGGGCGGGCTTGGCCTGCTCCGTTTTGGCCTCTTCGTCAGCTTCGCGCTGGGCCTTCTTGAACTCCTTGTTGGCCTCGCCGAGGCTGCGTGCATACTTGGGCAGCTTCGGTGCCGCGAAGAGCAAAAGGATCGCCAGGATGATCACAAATATGATTTCCGGCGAGAAGATCTCTGCTGTAAGCATGGTTCTCCAGAGTAGTGGTTTGATGGTTCTTCGACACCGCGAGCGCAGGCGGATGGCAGGCTTCGCGGGGTGAGGCCGCTGCTGGAGTGCGTGGTCAACGTCAGCGAGGGGCGGCGGGCTGAGGTCGTGGCCGCGATTGCTGCCGAGGCGGGCCCGATCGTGCTGGATGTGCATCTCGACCAACACCACAACCGGGCTGTTCTCACCCTCGCAGGGGCTCTGGGCGCTGTTGCCGAAGCCGCTCGGCAGGTCGCGGCGGCGACGGTCGCTCGGCTCGACCTGGCCTCCCACGAGGGCGTCCACCCCCGGATCGGGGTGCTCGATGTGGTGCCGTGGGTGTCGTTGTGCGGCTGGCCCGTCACAGCGGGTCCGCCCCAGGTCTCGGTCGATGCCCGGAATGACTTCGCCCGATGGGCGGGCGACGTTCTCGAGTTGCCATGCTTTCTCTACGGCAGCGAGCGTTCGCTCCCCGACATCCGCCGTGACGCCTGGACGTCGCTGGTGCCGGAAACCGGCCCCCCTTTTCCCCATCCAACTGCCGGCGCCGCGGCCGTGGGTGCGCGGCCGGTGCTCGTCGCCTACAACCTGTGGCTGGCCGAACCCGACTTGGTCCTGGCCCGGCGGCTGGCGGCGGGCGTGCGGGGGCCCGCGGTGCGGGCGCTCGGGCTGCGGGTCGGCGACGCCGTCCAGGTGTCCTGCAACCTCATCGATCCGGAAGTGGTCGGGCCGGCCGCTGTCTTTGATGCCGTTGCCGCTCGAAGCGGCGTCGATCGGGCGGAGTTGGTGGGGCTGGTGCCCGCCCGGGTGCTCGACGCCATCGCCGAGCATCGGTGGCGGGAGCTCGACCTCGACCGCTCACGAACGATCGAGGCCCGCCTCGAGCAGACGGGCCTCGATGGGGGAAGTTGATCCTGCGCGGACCGCAGGGCGCCGCGCCGGCGTCGATGCCGGCGCGGCACTCTGACGGCGGAACTCAGGCCGATGCACCGTCCACCCGGCGTTCCATCGCCCGGCGGCGCCGGATCCGGCGCCGCTCCCGCTCGCTCAAACCGCCCCAGATCCCGAACTTCTCGCCATTGGCCAGGGCGTACTCCAGGCAGTCCTCTCGGACCACACATCCCCGGCATACCTCCTTGGCTTCGCGCGTTGACGCCCCGCGTTCCGGGAAGAACAGGTCGGGGTCGACGCCCATGCAGTTGGCGTTGCGTTGCCACGGCTTGGGGGGCCGCTGAAGCAATTCGAATAGGCGATCCATCGGTGGTCTCCCTCTGTTGCACCGAGGTGCAGTGCCGTCGATGTGCCGTGACACCTCTGTAACTACACCGATGTGATCTTCTCGCAGTTCGGTGCCCGAGCGCAAGGGGTATCCATGAAATTTCCGTTGTGACGTGCTATGTGGCCGTGGGATGGAGGAACAGTGGCGATCGAGGCGGTCCGGGGCGACATCACCAAGCAGGAGGTGGACGCCATCGTCAATGCCGCCAACCAGGCCCTGGCGGGCGGCGGTGGGGTCGATGGCGCGATCCACCGGGCGGCGGGGATGGCGCAGTTGCGGGCGGCTTGCGACGCGCTCGGCGGCTGCCCCACCGGCGAAGCCAAGGCGACGCCGGGCTTCAACCTTCGGGCCCAATGGATCATCCATGCCGTCGGGCCTCGATGGCGCGGGGGCGGCCACGGGGAGGCGGAGTTGCTGGCGTCGTGTTACCGGCGGTCGTTGGTCGTGGCGGCCGAGCTCGGTGCCCGCAGCATTGCGTTTCCGGCCATCTCGACGGGCGTCTACGGGTATCCGGCGGCCGACGCGGCGGCGGTGGCCATTTCCACCGTGCGATCGGTGTTGGCGTCGACGCCGCTCGGGATCGAGCTGGTTCGGCTGGTGGCGTTCGGCGATGCCACCTATCAGCTGTACCTCGAGTTACTGGCGGACCCTTAGCCGCCGACGAGTAGCGCCTTGACCGTGCCCTCGGACTCCTCAGTGACGAGCGCGATCACCTCGTCGCTGGCATACAGGACGGTGTCGCCGTGGGGCACCACCACCCGCTGGTCGCGTACGACCGCCACGATGGTGGCATCGCGGGGCATCTCCAACTGGGTCAAGGACATTCCCTTGGCCGGCGAGTCGTCGGCCAACGTGACCTCGACCAGGCGGGCCTCGCCTTGGGCCAGCTGGAGGATCCGCACGAGCGTGCCCACCGAGACGGCCTCCTCGACCAAGGCCGTGAGCATCTGCGGCGTCGAGACGGAGACATCCACGCCCCAGGTCTCGTTGAACAACCACTGGTTCTTGGGGTGGTTGACCCGGGCGACCACGCGAGGGACGGCGAACTCCATCTTGGCCAGCAAGGACACGACCAGGTTGTCCTCGTCGTCGCCGGTCGCGGCCACGACGACGTCGGCGTCGGCCAGTCCCGCGCGTTGGAGCGTGGTGACCTCGCAGGCGTCGCCTTCGAACCACGTGATGTCGATGCTCGATCGCAGCCGGGCCACCAGATCACCGTCTTGCTCGATGATCAGCACCTCGTGGCCGGCGTCGTGGAGATCGGCGGCGATGGAGGTGCCGACGTTGCCCGCTCCGGCAATCGCGACCTTCATCAGTGTCCCCCGGTCCCGGAACCGCCGGCGCCGCTTGCGCCTGAGGCGCTCGCGCTTGAGCCGCTTGAGCCGCTTGAGCCGCTTGAGCCGCTTGCGCTTGAGGCGCTTGACGGGTGCGTGAGGGCGTCCGAGCCGGTCCCCACCCCGTCGCCCTTCAGCCG
>JAUTXM010000481.1 GCA_030838025.1 Acidimicrobiaceae bacterium | reverse complement strand
CGGGGGGGTCCACGGCCACCGTCGCGGTCGCGTGCTCCCGTGATCGCCGTGGCTCGTCCTCGCTCATCCGAGCCCGGACCGTGGCGGGACCGCCGCCGCAGCGCCCGGCACCCGAGAGCTGCGGTGCCATCGCCACCAGCACTCGACCGTCGGGACCCATCTGACGATGCATGATTCGCTCGACCACCGTGATCGCCTGCGGACCGTCGGGCACCAATCCCGACCACCGCAGATACCCCGCGACCACACCCATCAGCCGGTCGCTGAGTTCCTCCTGATGGAGCAGCAGCCGCTCACCCGACGCCATCCAGTCGCGCAGCTGCGCGTACAGATCAGGCAGGACCAACGACGGATCGTCATGGGGGCCGAACGGCACCTGCGCCCACGCCATGTTGAGCTCGTCGTAGGCATGCAGGTTGTGGGGCGACGTGAGCAGCGACACCACCCGGGTGAACCCCTCGCCCCGCAGCCACAGGATCTCTTCCTGGCGGCGCACCCGGCGATGGTTGCGGGCATACCCTCCCGGGCGCTCGCTGACCGCCAGCTGGTCCTTGATTATCCAGGCGAAGAACCGCGGGGCGATGCCCTTGGCCCACTTCCCCTTCACGCCGCCGCCGTCTCCGGGTCGAGGGTCATCAGGCGCACGGCCTGCACCGTCTCGGCCACGTCGTGGACCCGGACCGTCGCCGCCCCGTGGGCGACCGCCCACACGGCGGTGGCGAGCGAACCCGCCAGGCGCTCCTCAATCGGTGCCGGCGGCTCCCCGGGGCCCGCCGCCAGGCGCCCGATGAAGGCCTTCCGGCTGGTGGCGACCAGCACCGGGCGCCCCAGCGCGACCAACCGATCGAGGTGGTGCAACAACTGCAGATTGTGATTCATCGTCTTGCCGAATCCGATGCCCGGATCGACCCAAATCTCTTCGACGCCTCCGGCCTCGGCGGCCCGGACGCGCTCGGCCAGGAAGTCGCACACCTCGGTCACGACGTCGTCGTAGTGCGGCGCGTCTTGCATGGTCCTCGGCTCCCCCAACATGTGCATGGCAATCCACCCGACCCGGGCGCGGGCGGCCACGGGCCACAGCGTCGACGAGACGTCATTGATGAGCGTCGCCCCGGCTTCGATGGCCGCCTCGGCCACCGACGCTTTGCGGGTGTCGACCGAGACCCGCACCGCCGGTGCCAGTGCCGCCACGGCCGGCAGGATCCGGCGCCGCTCCTCCGCCTCGCTCACTGGTCCGGCGCCGGGCCGGGTGGACTCGCCACCGACATCGACCACGTCGGCTCCCTGAGCGACCATCTCGAGCCCGCGGGCGATCGCGGCGTCGTGGTCGAACCACTTGCCGCCATCGGAGAACGAGTCGGGCGTGACGTTGAGCACGCCCATCACCAGCGTCATTGCGCGTCAGGCTACTTGGGGCGGGGACGGCACTGCGGGGACTGAGGGTGGGAAAACCGCAGCTTGGGGCGGGAATCGCGCCGGTGGGCGGCGGGGAGCGATTACCGGGGCCGGCGGGCGAAGATGAGGCTCATGGCCTCGAGCCGCGTGGGCTCGTTGTCGCGGAACAAACCCCGCACCGCGGAGGTGACCGTGGTGCTTCCGGGCTTGCGCACGCCGCGCATCGACATGCACAGATGCTCCGCCTCCACCACGACCAGGACCCCTCGAGGCTCCAGCACCCGCTCGATCGTGTCGGCGATCTGCGTCGTCAGGCGCTCCTGGACCTGCGGGCGGTGGGAGTACCCGTCGACCAGCCGGGCCAGCTTCGAAAGGCCGGTGATCCGGCCGTCGACGTTCGGAATGTAGGCGACGTGGGCGGCGCCGATCCAGGGGATCAAGTGGTGCTCGCAGATGCTGTACAAGGTGATGTCCTTCACCATCACCATCTCGTCGTGCCCCGCCTCAAAGGTGACGTTGAGGTGGCGGCCCGGATCCTCGCGCAACCCGGAGAAGATCTCGGCGTACATGTTGGCGATCCGTTCCGGGGTGCCCACCAGCCCGTCGCGATCGGGGTCCTCGCCGATGGCTTCAAGGATCTCCCGCACCGCCCGCTGGATTCGTTTGAGGTCGACCGCGGGCGGTTCCACGTGACCGTTGCCGGCCACCGACTGCAGCGACCGGCCGGTGTCGCTCATTCGTCCCCGAGCGCGGGCTTGGCCTCGCGCAGGTGTGCCACCCCGCTCACCGGGGAGGACCCGTTGGTCGTTGCCCCACCGTTCAGCGGACGCCCGTCGGGGGGCCATGTGGGCAACGGTCCAATGATCGCGTTGAGGTCCTCACCATCGAGGGTCTCCTTTTCCACCAATGCCGCGGCCAGCGCGTCGAGGGTGGAACGGTGCAGGGTAAGGATGCTGCGAGCCCGGTCGTGGGAGTCGTCGATAAGGCGGCGGACCTCGGCGTCGATGCTGGCCGCCACCTGCTCGGAGTAGTTGGGCTGGTGCCCGAAATCCCGGCCGAGGAAGACCTCGCCGCTCTTCTGGCCGAGTTGCTGGGGGCCGAGCAGGTCGCTCATCCCGTACTCGGTCACCATGGCCCGGGCGATGGCGGTGGCCTTCTCGATGTCGTTCTCGGCGCCCGTCGTCGGCTCTTCGAAGATCAGCTCCTCGGCGGTGCGCCCGCCGAGGCACATGGCCATGGCGTCGCGCAGTTCGCTGCGGGAATGGTTGTACTTGTCCTCGGGCAGCGTGAAGGTCAGGCCGAGGGAGCGGCTGCGGGCCACGATCGACACCTTGTGGATGGGGTCGGCGTGGGTCAGCACATGGCCCACGATCACGTGGCCGCTCTCGTGGTAGGCGGTGACCAGCTTGTCCTTTTCACTCATGATCAGGCTCTTGCGCTCCGGGCCCGCGATGACCCGGTCGATGGCGTTCTCGAGCTCGGTCATCCCGATCTGGGTGAGGTTATGGCGAGCCGCGAGGAGCGCCGCTTCGTTGAGCAGGTTGGCCAGGTCGGCGCCGGTGAACCCGGGCGTGCGCTTGGCGAGGGTGTCCAGGCTGACCTCGGGCACGAGCGGCTTGCCCTTGGCGTGCACCTCGAGGATCGCCCGGCGGCCGACCCGGTCGGGGCGGTCGACGACGATCTGACGGTCGAAGCGGCCCGGGCGCAGCAGGGCCGGGTCCAAGATGTCAGGGCGGTTGGTGGCCGCGATCAGGATGATCCCGCC
>JAUTXM010000475.1 GCA_030838025.1 Acidimicrobiaceae bacterium | reverse complement strand
ATCCGCAGCGCCGCTCAAGGCGAAGCGCCCGGAACCGCTCCCGCGAGCGACTACCCGGGCCCGAACACCCCGTAGCGAGCACGGCGTCCGCCGACGTCAGCCTGCAGACCGTCACCCAACCGCACCGTCACCCGAGCGCACCGTCACCCGAGCGCACCGTCACCGCCTTCTCAGCAGGGCCTGAGGCCCGCGGCTTCCCAACGGCCCAGATGTCCTGGGACGATGTCGAACTCGACCCGGGCGCCGTCGGCCACCGAACGCGAGCCGTCCGCGATCTGGGTGCAGTGGAACGAATAGATCTGGCCCCGCTCATCTCGGATGGTCCCGAGCCCCACGACGCCGTCGAACTCCTCGACCTCACCTCGCCGCGGTATTGGCCGCATCAGTGGACGATCTTGGAAATGGGAAGTTCGATGATCCCGGTCGCGCCATGATCCTTCAGGGCCGGGATGAGACGGTTGATCTCCGACTTGGGGACGACGGTCTCGACCGCGTACCCGCCCTCACCGAAGAGCTTCGACACCGTCGGCGCCTTGAGTGCCGGGAGCAGGCTGATCACCTCGTCGAGATCGGCGGCACCGACGTTGAGCTTCACCAGGACCCGGCCCCGCGCTTCGAGCGTTCCTTGAAGCAAAGTGTGCAACTGCCCCATGGCGTGACGCTTGTCGGGGTCCTGATACGCCACCGGGTTGGCGATGAGCTCGGTGTACGAAACGAGAATGGTGTCGACGATGCGCAGACCGGCGGCTTTGAGTGCTCGACCGGTTTCGGTGATCTCGACCACGGCGTCGGCGATCTCGGGGATCTTGGCTTCGGTGGCGCCGTAGGAGAGGAGGATCTGCGCGTCCACCCCGTGCTTGGCCAGGTACCGGCCGGTCAGCCCGGGGTACTCCGTCGAGACCCGGACCCCCTGGGGCAGATCCTCGGTGACCCGCACCGGCGAGTCGGTCGCCACCGCCAGCACCACCTTGATGGGCCGAGCGGTGGCCTTGCTGTAGTGCAGCTCGCCCAGGGACACCACGTCATTGCCGGTCTCTTCGATCCAGTCCCGGCCGGTGACGCCGAGGTCGAACAGACCCTCGGCAACGTACCCCGGGATTTCCTGAGGACGAAGGATGCGAACCTCGGCAACGCGCGGATCGTCGATCGAACCCCGATAGTCGACATCGGAGCTCCGCTGGACCGCCAGATCGGCGGCATCAAACAACTCGAGCGTCGCTCGTTCGAGCGAGCCCTTCGGTAGGACCAACCTGAGCATGGCGGCTACTGGGCGCTCTTGGGGAGCTGCCGCAGGAGATCGACCATCTCGATGGCAGTCATGGCCGCCTCGAAGCCTTTGTTGCCCGATTTGACACCGGCCCGTTCCAACGCCTGTTCCAAGGTGTCGGTGGTGAGCACTCCGAAGACCACGGGGACCCCGGTATCCAGTTGCACCCGCTGCAGTCCGGCGGCGCACTGCCCGGCCACGTGCTCGTAGTGGCCGGTGGCACCCCGGATCACCGCACCGAGCGCGATCACCGCGTCCACCTCGCCGCTGCCGGCCAGTCGTTGCGCGACCAGCGGCAACTCGTAGGCACCCGGGACCCAGGCCTCGGTGATGGACGCCTCGTCAACGCCGTGGCGAATCAGGCTGTCTCGTGCGCCCGCCAGCAGCCGCGAGGTGATGAGGTCGTTGAAGCGGCTGCAGACCAACGCGACCCGAATACCCTCGCCCCGCAGCCGCCCTTCATACGTCGTCATCGAGCCCATCCAACAAGTGTCCCATTTTTTCCCGCTTCGTCCGCAGGTAGGCGAGATTCTCGGGATTGCTCACCGTTTGCAGCGGGACGCGCTCCACCATCTCCAGGCCGAAGCCCTCAAGGCCGCCGTACTTGGCCGGATTGTTCGTCATGTACCGCATCGTCGTGATCCCGAGGTCGACGAGGATCTGCGAGCCGATCCCATATTCCCGGCTGTCAGCTGGCAAACCCAACTGCAGGTTGGCCTCGACCGTGTCGAGCCCGCCGTCCTGGAGGCCATAGGCCAACAGCTTGTTGTGGATGCCGATGCCGCGGCCCTCGTGGCCCCGGAGGTAGACGAGGACGCCCATCTCCGCTTCGCCGATCTTCGCCATCGCCGCGGCCAGTTGCTCGCCGCAGTCGCATCGCAAGGAGCCAAAGACGTCGCCGGTGAGGCACTCGCTGTGCACCCGTACCAGCACGTTTTCCTGGCCCTGCGGGGCTCCCATCACGTAGGCCAGGTGGATTTCCTGGTTCAGGAGGTTCTGATAGGCGTAGCACGTGAACTCGCCCCAACGGGTGGGGATGCGGGCCTCGGCGACGCGGCGGATCAACTTCTCGCGCTGTCGGCGATAGCGGACCAAATCGGCGATCGAGATGATGCACAGCCCGTGACTCTTGGCGAATCGCTCCAGCTCGGGTAGCCGGGCCATTCCCATCCCGTCTTCTGTGACCAGCTCGCAGAGGGCGCCCGCCGGATACAGGCCCGCCATCCGGGCGAGGTCAACCGCTGCCTCGGTATGGCCGGCGCGCTTCAGCACGCCGCCGTCGCGAGCGCGAAGGACGTGGATGTGGCCCGGGCGGGTCAGGTCGTCGGGCCGGGTGCCGGGGTCGATGAGCGAACGGATCGTCATGGCCCGATCCGACGCCGAGATGCCGGTGGTCGTCCCGTGCCGGTAGTCGACCGTGACGGTGAAGGCGGTGCGCTGGGACTCGGTGTTGCGGGCCACCATGAGCGGCAGGTCCAACTCGTCGGCCCGTTCGGCAGTGATCGGCGCGCAGATCAGGCCGGACGTGTGCTTGACGAAGAACGCGATCTTCTCGGGCGTGGCGCACTCGGCGGCCATGATGAGGTCGCCCTCGTTCTCCCGGTCCTCGTCGTCGGCCACCACGACAACCTCGCCGCGGCGAACTGCATCCACGGCCTCCTCGATCGTGTTGAATCCCATGCCTAGCTCTCCCTCGTGCCACTCGTCGGCGCCAGCAGGCGCTCCACATACTTGGCCACCAGGTCAACTTCGAGGTTGACCATCTGACCGGGGCCCTTGCGCCCGAGGGTGGTGACCCGGGCGGTGTGGGGGATGACTGCCACCGTGAAGCCGTCGTTGAGTGCCGCGACCACCGTGAGGCTGGCGCCGTCCACAGTGATCGACCCTTTTTCGACGATGTAGCGAAGGAGGTGCGACGGCACCCGGACCTGCAGGTCTGGTGCCGCTGTCACGACCTCGCCCACTGCGTCCACGTGGCCCTGGACCAAGTGGCCGCCCAGGCGGTCCGACAGGCGAAGGGGCCGTTCGAGGTTGACGGGGTCGCCGGCCTCCAACAAACCGAGGTTGGTCCGGGACAGTGTCTCGTCGACGGCATCGACCGCGAACCACTGATCGCCGAGGTCCACCACCGTGAGGCAGCAGCCGTTCACCGCGATCGAGTCGCCGATTTTGGTGTCGTCGGTCACAAGTGCGGCGTCGAACTCGAAGCGGCCGCCGTCACGACGCCGGACCTGTCCCATTTCCTCCACGATCCCAGTGAACACTGCCGGCTCCGTTTCGCGTGCCCGTTGCCTACGCCGCCGCCGCGCCGGCGCCCGCCACGCCGGCGCCCGCCACGCCGCCCGCACCAGACCCGCCCGCACCAGACCCACCCGCACCACACCCCCCCCCCCCCGACCCCCCC
>JAUTXM010000435.1 GCA_030838025.1 Acidimicrobiaceae bacterium | reverse complement strand
CGGGGTACAACACCGCCATCGTCGTGCCCTCGGACCGCTTGGCGCTCGATGTGCGACGGGACTATCAGGCCACGACCGGGATGCCGTTCGCCACCTATACCGCCAGCAGCGGACTCGAGACCAGGAGCGACCTCGGGGGCCTGAACCTGTCGACGGTTCCCAAGGTGTTCATCGAAACCGGCAACATGCGCAACAGCACCGACGCGGCGCTGTTGCGGTCACCCGATTTTCGCCAAAAGGTCGCCCAGGCGCTGGCCCAGGCGTTCGCCGACTTCCTGTCAGGTCGGTAGCTAACCCTCCAACTGGTCGATGAACTCGCCCGAGGTCATGGGCTTGGAGAACATCGGGAAGTCGTAGTTGAGGGCGTTCTCGTGCTCGTTGACCGAGGTGGCGGCGACGCAGTCGGAAAGGGTGATGACCTCGTAGCCGTGTTCGTAGCCGGTGCGCATCGTGGACTCGACGCAGCAGTTGGTGAGGAAGCCACCGAGGGCAATGGTGGTAATTCCCTTGCTGCGCAGGATGAAGTCGAGGTTGGTGCTGGCGAAGGTGTCGAGTCCCCGCTTGCCCTCGACGACGATGTCGCCGTCGGCCGGTGCCAGGTCGTCGACGATGGCGGCGCCCCAGCTGCCCTTCACGAAGGCGTTCCCGTCGACGACGCCCTTGAGGATCCCGTACGGATGCGAGCTCAACTCGTTGTACCCCGCCGAGAACGTGATCGGGGCATGCATGACGGTCACCCCCGCCTTGCGGGCGGCATCGACGACCCGTTGGGTGTTGGCCATCATGCCGGTCGTTCCCATGACGTCCTGCACCGCGCCGTGCAGCACACCGCCTTCGGACGTGAAGTCGTTCTGGTACTCGATGAGGACGACGGCGGTCGTAGCCGGATCGATCGACATGGTCGTTTCCCCCTTGTAAGTCGGTTCCGGGTCACGGTACCCCGGGTCCGAGTCTTACGCTCAGCCCCCCACGTACAGCACGTGCTGCGTTTTTCCCCGCCTCAAGATCACGAAGCGGCCGATGACGTCGTCTCGCCCGATCGGGCGATCTTCGGCCTGGCGGCGGTTGTTCAGGTAGACGCCGCCGCCCTGGAGCTGTCGTCGGGCGTCGCTCTTGGACGACGCCAGGCCCGTGCGCACGAGGGCGTCGGTCAAGAGGAGGGGGCCGTCGAGCTCGTCGGGTCCGACCGGTGACGACGGGGCGTCGGCGAGGGCGGCCGCGATGGTCGCCTCGTCAAGCGTGGCCACCTCCTCGGTGAACAGCACGTCGGCCGCCCGCTCGGCACGGGCCGCCTCGGTCTGGCCGTGCACCATCGTGGTCAGCTCGCGGGCCAGTGTCCGCTGGGCTTCCCGGCGCTCGGGGTGCTCGGCGGTCGCGTGATCGAGCGCCTCGATGGCGCGGCGGTCGAGGAAGCTGAACGCTCGCAGGTAGCGGCCGGTCTCGGCGTCGGAGGCGCGGATCCAGTACTGGAAGAACTCGTAGGGGCTGGTCCGTTTGGGGTCGAGCCAGATGTTGCCGCTCTCGGTCTTGCCGAACTTGGTGCCGTCGGCCTTGGTGATGAGGGGGCTGGTCAGGCCGAACGCCTGGACCTCCCGACGCCGGCGGATCAGGTCGACGCCCTCGGTGATGTTGCCCCACTGATCGCTGCCGCCGAGCTGCAGCCGGCAGCTGTAGCGGTCGTAGAGCTGGAGGTAGTCCCACGCCTGGAGCAGCATGTAGCTGAACTCGGTGAATGAGATCCCTTGTTCCCGGCCCTCGAGACGCAGGCGGACCGAGTCCTTGCGCACCATCTCGTTGACGCTGAACAGCTTGCCGACGTCGCGGAGAAAGTCGAGCAGGCGTGCCTCGCCCAGCCAGGTGGTGTTGTCCTCGAGGATGGCGCCGCGGGCGTTTGCTGCATTCGTCGGGGCGAAGTCGAGGAAGCGCTCGAGCTGGGCCTTGACGCCGACCTTGTTGTGTTCGAGCTCGTCGGGAGTGAGGAGCACGCGTTCGTCGGTCTTGCCGCCAGGGTCGCCGATCATTCCGGTGCCGCCGCCGATCAGAGCGATCGGGGTGTGTCCGGCCTGCTGGAGGCGACGCAGGTTGCAGACCTGCATCAGGTGACCGACGTGCAGGCTGTCAGCAGTCGGGTCGAAGCCGATGTAGGCGACGAGCGAGTCGCGGTCGAGCAACTTCGGCAGCGCTTCGGTGTCGGTGGCCTGGTGGACCAGGCCGCGCCACGTGAGGTCTTCGAACAGCCCGCTCATTGCTGGTCATCCTTACATGAGCGTGGTACTGGGCCGGTGGCCCTTTCGGAGCCACCGACCTACGAACTGGCGGGCGTCGAAGGTCGGACTAGTTCTTGGGAGCCCACTCCAGGGTCTGGGATTCGCTCAGGTAGTCCTGGCCAGTGGACGGCAGCTCGTCGGCCATCATCTGGTTGAACTGCTCCATGAGGTCCTGACGCAGCTGGGTCATTTCGAAGTCGGTCATTTATCGCTCCTCGTTTCGACGGTCGCTCCGAGTCGAGACGACCTGGTCCGGTCGTGGCCGACCCGACCTGCAGAAGGGGAGCAGGACAGCTCGGGAGCACCCCGGGCGGCGTCGGCCATGACATTTGTGTCGGCGCCTGCGACGATTGCCTTGAGGGCCAGTCGAGCGTTTGTCGGCGCAAGCTGTCAGTAGCCCGTGGCTTGTGGCTGTGGCTGTGGCTGCGCTGTGGCTGCGCTGTGGCGGTCAGCGCTGGACGACAGGGATGCTCGGGCCGCGGCGGCTCGAGCGGGTCGTGCGGTCACGTCCCGCCCGCTTCGAGGTGTACATGGCCTCGTCGGCCGCCGCGATGAGGCCTTCCTCGTCGGCTGCGTTGGTCGGAATGGCGGCGACACCGGCGCTCAGGGTGACCTCCACCATCGAGGCGTTACCTGACAGGCTCGATCGCATCCGCTCGGCGACGCGCACCGCGTCGTCCAGGCTGCAGTTGGGCAGGATCACGGTGAACTCCTCGCCGCCGTATCGGGCGACCAGGTCGACATCGCGGGCCGCGGCGGCCAGCATCTGGGCTACCTGACGCAGCACGCCGTCGCCGGCTTGATGACCGAGCGTGTCGTTGACCCGCTTGAAGTGGTCGACGTCGAACACCACGAGGCTCAACGGTTCGTAGGTGCGGCGCGACCGCGTGACCTCCCGGGCCAGGACCTCTTCGAAGACGCGGCGGTTGGCCAGGCCCGTGAGGCCGTCCTCGTTGGCCAGGCGCTCCACCTCGGCGATCAGCCGTCGGTTGCGCACAGCCATGGCCGCGTTGGCCGCGTACTGGTTGAGCATCGTGACCGCCCGGACTGGCAGCTTGACGCCGAAGGGGCCGCCGCGCTCGACCGCCAGGGCGCCCAGC
>JAUTXM010000396.1 GCA_030838025.1 Acidimicrobiaceae bacterium | reverse complement strand
GGACCTGCGCTGGACCGGGAGCTGGTACGAGGCGTTCGTGGCCGTCGATCCTGCCCATTCCGAATGGGCGTCGCCGTCGCTGCTGCGGTCCGTGGAGCACTCGCTGGGGCGTTACCGCCGCATGGGCCATGACCTCGAGGTGGAAGGGGCCCGCTACGTCCCCCTCGCCCTGACGATCGACGTCTGCGTGTTGCCCCACGCCACCCGCGGCGGGGTCAAGGCGGAACTCCTCAATGTCCTCGGAACCGGCCGGCTCACCGACGGCCGCCTGGGCTTCTTCCATCCGGACAACCTGACCTTCGGGGGCGGGATCCGCGCTTCGTGGCTGGTCGCAGCGGTGAAGAGCGTCGAGGGCGTCGACACGTTGAAGATCACGACCTTGCAGCGCCTGGGCGGGCCCGACGTCGGGGCGCCCGCGGCGGGGATCCTCCCCCTCGGGCCGAGCGAGATCGCCCGGCTCGACAACGACCCGAACTTCCCGGAGAACGGCGTCCTCATCATCAACCTGTCAGGTGGCCGGTGAATACGCCCTGCGGTTGCTGCTCCGGCCCGAACGTGGTGACGCCCCGGGGGACCGACAACCGGCCCGGCCTGAGTGCCCTCACCTACCGGGTCGGGACCTGGGCCACCTTCCTGGCGACGATGCAAGCCCGGCTTTCGGGTCACGACCAACCCGAGCTGGCGGGTCTGAAGACCCGTGACCCGGCGGACCTCAGCATGGCGCTGCTCGACGGCTGGGCGGTCCTGGGCGACGTCCTCACCTTCTATCAGGAACGCATCGCCAACGAGGGCTACCTGCGCACGGCCACGGAACGGCGCTCGATCTTGGAGCTGGCCCGCCTCATCGGCTACCAGTTGCGCCCGGGGGTGTCGGCCAGCGTGTTCCTGGCGTTCACGATCGACCCGGCCGCGGCACCGGTGGTGATTCCCGTCGGCGTGGGCGCCAACAGCGTTCCCGGCCCGGGCGAACAAATGCAGACCTTCGAGACCGCCGATGTGCTCGAAGCGCGGTCGGGGTGGAATGTACTGAAGCCTCGCCCCACTCAACCGCAGACCTCGGCGACGATTGCGACCCAGGGCCTGTACTTGCAGGGCACCGCGACCAAGCTCAAAGCCAACGACGCCCTGGTAGTCGTGGCTGGCCCGACGACCGCCTTCGTCCACCTCACCAGCGTCCACGTCGATGCGGCCAGGGGCTGGACCGTCGTCGGGCTTCCCCCCGGGTTGAACATGGCCCCGGGGGCGGCCCCGGACGGGGTGGTCATCGGGGAGGGCGCGTCGACCGCCACCGTCGATCCCGGAAACAAAGGGACCAACGAGGACCCACCGCTGACCTCGGTTGTCCAGGCGCTGACCCGACCGCCCAGCATTCCCCCGGCCAGCCCCGCCCGCCTGGCCCGCCGCGTCGAGGACAGCTTCGCCCCGGGCGGGGACACTTTTCCCCGGCTTCTCGCCACCGTCGAGCCGCGCCTGTCGGGTTCGCTGTACACGGCAATCGGCAACCTCGTGCCCCCCGACGTTCCCCTCAAGGCAGTCGCCCTAAGGGTGTCGGCGGCCCCCTTCGGCCACAACGCCCCCCTGCGGCTCGTCGCCGTGGCCAACGGGATTCCCGACTTCGACGAATGGCAGATCAGTGACCCACTCAACCGCAGCGGCGACGTCGAGGACCCCGGGCCGCACATCGCGGCCTTGAAACTCGACCAAGCGGCGGCGGCAGCGGAGCCGCCCGACGGCCAGCGGGCCCGCACCGTCTTCTTGGACAACGAGTACGACATCGCGCCTGACAGCTGGGTCGTGATCGAGAAAGCAACCGGTGCGCCGATCATCGTGGCTGCCCCCACGCAGATCATTCATCGCTCCCTGGCCGCCTATGGGCTGACGGGCAAAACCGTCCAGATCGACCTGCCCGATTCGCTGCCGTGGATCAAAGGCGACCTGGCCACCCCCGCCGAGCCGTACTCCACGGTGCGCACAACCCGGGTCTTCGCGGGCAGCGAGTCCCTGGCCTTGGCCGAGGTCCCGATTACCGCCGATGTCGGCGGCGGCGTCGTGGAGCTCGACGATGTGTATCAGGACCTCGAAGCGGGCCGCTGGCTCGTCGTGGCCGGGGAACGCACCGATGTTCGGGACTCGGGGGGAAAGATCATCCCTGGGATCGAGACGGCCGAGCTCGTGATGCTGTCGTCGGTGCAACAAACGCCGAGCGGCCTGCCGGGCGAACAGAGCCGAACGACGATCACGTTTGCCCGCGACCTCCGCTACACCTACAAACGCGACACCGTCACCGTCTACGGCAATGTGGTGCGCGCCACCCACGGCCAAACCCGCAGCGAGGTCCTTGGCGGGGGCGACGCCGCCCAGTCCATGCCTCGCTTCACTCTGAAGCCGTCCCCGCTCACCTTTGTCTCGGCGCCTACGTCATCGGGTGTAGCCACCACGCTGGCGGTGCGAGTCAACGATCTGCCGTGGCATGAGGCGCCGGGCCTGGCGCATATGGCGGCCAACGACCGCAAGTTCGTCACCCGGACCGACGACGAGGCCAAGACCACGGTGGTGTTTGGCACCGGCCAGCGGGGGGCTCGTCTGCCGACGGGACACAACAACGTGCGCTCGAGCTACCGCACCGGCATCGGTGCCCCGGGCAACGTCCAAGGCGGCCAGATCTCGCTGCTGGCCGACA
>JAUTXM010000391.1 GCA_030838025.1 Acidimicrobiaceae bacterium | reverse complement strand
CCTCCACCGCCAGGGCAAATGCCCGACCCATCGCTCGGGGATCGCGAGCCGTACCGATCGCCGTGTTGATCAGCACGGCGTCGGCGCCCAGTTCCATGGCCAGCGACGCATGGCTCGGGGCGCCGATGCCCGCGTCGACCACCACCGGCACCAATGCCTGCTCGATGATGATCTCCAGCGCCGCCTGCGTCCGCAGCCCCTGATTGGACCCGATCCACGACCCGAGCGGCATGACGGTGGCACACCCCGCCTCCTCCAGCCGCTTGCACAGCACCGGGTCGGCCGAGCAGTAGGGCAAGACGGTGAAGCCCTCGGCCACCAGCGTCTCGGCCGCCCGCAGGGTGTCGATCGGATCGGGAAGCAGGTATCGGGGATCCGGCGTGATCTCCAGCTTGATCCAGTCGGGTAGCCCAGCCGCCCGGGCCAGGCGAGCCAATCGCACCGCTTCGGCCGCGTCCACGGCACCGCTGGTGTTGGTCAATAGCAACACGCCCGACGAGGGGAGGGCGTCGAGGATGTCCTCGGTCGCCGCCGGATCGATCCGCCGCAAGGCCACCGTTACCATCTCGGTCCCGCACGCCTCGATCGTGTCGGCCAGCGCCTGGTTGGAGGGGAACTTCCCCGTACCAAGAAAGAGGCGGGAGTGGAACGTCCGCCCTGCAATCACGAGTGGCTCACTGGTGGTCATCGATGCGCTCCCTGGCCCGCGTTACCGGACCGGTCGATAGGAGGGTCGCTGGCCGATGGTCTGGTCGCCAGCCTCTCAGCCCGGAGTCGCCGAGCTCCCCTGCGTCAGCGCCAAAGTCTAGGCGCCCGCCACCTGAGCACGGGCACCTGCGCCGCTAGGTTGGGCCCGTGCGGTTCTGGACGGTCGAGGAGGCGAGGGCCTACCTGCCTCGGGTGCGCCAACTCCTCGGTGTGATCCGCGGCGTGGCGACCGGGGCCGCCACATCGGGGAGCAACGGCCACGGCCCCGTGGGCGCAACCGATGCCGTCCAGGCCAGCCTGGAGGAGCTTCGCGCCGGCGACATCATCCTGCGCGACGCCGAATCGGGGCTCATCGACTTCCACGCCCGGGGGGGCGATGGCGTCGTCTACCTGCTGTGCTGGCTCGACACCGACGCCGACCTGGCGTGGTGGCACCTCCCCGAGGAGGGGTTCGCGGGCCGCAAGCCCCTGCCGAGGGATCCGGCGTGAGCACCCGTCGCCTGATCATCGCCGCCCTCGTGACCGGCCTGGCCATCCTCGTGGCGTTCGCCATCCAGGTAACCCTCGCTGCTCACTAGTCTCCAACCGTGGCGCAGCAGTTCGATGTCGTCGTAATCGGAGGAGGGCCCGGTGGGTACGCCGCCGCCCTGCACGGTGCTCTGGCGGGGCTGAAGATCGCCGTCGTGGAGATGGACAAAGTGGGCGGGACGTGCCTGCACCGGGGCTGCATCCCCGCCAAGGAGTTCCTCGAGACGGCGTCGGTGTACCGGACCGTGATCGGGGCGGGCGAGTTCGGCATCACGGCAACTGCGGCCGGGGAGCGCCCGGCGCTCGACTTCGGGCAGTCGCAGGCCCGAAAGCAGAAAGTGGTCAACCAGCTCTGGAAGGGCCTGCAAGGCCTCATGAAGAAGCGGGGGATCACGACCTTCTCCGGCACCGGCACCCTCGGCCCGGGGCGGGTCGTGACCGTTGACGACGGCACGGAGTTGGTCGGCAACCACGTCATCCTGGCGTCGGGCTCGGTGCCGCGGACCATCCCGGGGTTCGACATCGACGGCTCGGTGGTGATGACCTCCGACGAGGTGCTCACCTTGGACCGGCTCCCGGAGTCGGCGGCGGTCATCGGCGGGGGGGCCATCGGTTGCGAGTTCGCCTCCATGCTGGCCGATCTCGGGACCACGGTGACCATTCTCGAGGCCCTTCCGAAGCTGTTGCCGGGCTGTGACGCCGACGTGGTCGACGTGGTCGCCCGATCGTTCAAAAAGCGGGGCATCGGTGTGCGCACCGGTGTCGCCGTGCACGGCCACAAGCCCGACGAAGGCGGGTCCGGTACGACCGTCTTGTTCGGCGACGGTGAGGAACTCCGCGTCGAGGCGGTCGTAATCTCCGTCGGCCGCCGCCCCCTGTCGGCCAACCTGGGGCTGGAGGGCACCGGGGTCGAGGTCGACGAGCGAGGGTTCGTCACGGTCGACGAGTTCATGCAAACGGGCGAAGCGGGCGTGTTTGCGGTCGGGGACCTGGTCGCCACCCCGGCGCTGGCCCATGTCGGCTTCGCCGAGGGGGTGCTGGTGATCGACCAGATCCTGGGCGACGACGTGGTGCCGGTCGACTACGCCAAGGTGCCCTGGTGCATCTACTGCCACCCCGAGGTGGCCTTCGCGGGGTACTCCGAGGAAGGGGCCCGTCAAGCCGGCTACGAGGTCGTCACCAAGAAGGATCCCTACGGCGGCAATGGCCGGGCCCTGATCATCGGCGACGCCGAGGGACTGGTGAAGGTCATCGCCGAAAAGGGCCCCGACGGCCGTGCCGGGCGCATCCTCGGGGTGCACATGGTCGGGCCTTGGGTGACCGAACAGCTGGGTCAGGGATACTTGTCGGTCAACTGGGAGGCAACCGTGGCTGACGTAGCCCACTTCATCCAACCGCATCCGACGCTGTCGGAGACCTTCGGCGAGACCGTTTTGGCTCTGACCGGAAGGGGGTTGCACGTTGGCTGACATCACGATGCCCCAACTCGGCGAGACCGTCACCGAGGGAACGATCACCAAGTGGTTGAAGCAGGTCGGCGACCAGGTCGCGGAGGACGACGTGCTCTTCGAGGTGTCGACCGACAAGGTCGACTCCGAGGTGCCGTCGCCCGTAACGGGATACATCGCCGAGATCCTGGTGTCCGAAGGTGAAACGGTCGACGTGGGCACCAAGCTCGCCGTCATCTCGAGCGACGCACCCAGCACCGACGCACCCACCGACGCACCCGGCACCGTCGCACCCGGCACCGACGCACCGGCGACCCAGGAAGCCGAGCCGCAGCCAGAGCCCGACCCAGCAGCCGAGCCAGAACCCGAGCCGGCAGCCGAGCTAGAGCAAGCGCAGGAGCCGGAACCCGCCCCCCCACCGCCGGCCGCCAGCGTGGCGCCGAGCAGCCAACGGCCTCCCGGCGGCAGCCCCGGCAGCCCGGCCAGTCCCGGCGGCGGCGGCGGAACCCGGCCGGCCGACGACCGACCCCGGAGC
>JAUTXM010000384.1 GCA_030838025.1 Acidimicrobiaceae bacterium | reverse complement strand
TCGGCGCAGCGGCGGAGCGGGACCGTTGACGGCGAGGCAGGCGGCCCGCGACCGCCGAACCGGGCTTCCCTCGCCCAACCAGCCGCTGCCGCAGGGCGAGGCCAAGGTGACGGCGGTCCGCAACATGTTCGACACCATCGCCCCCCGCTACGACATGGTCAACCGAATCATGACCTTCGGCATGGACCGCGGGTGGCGCCGGGCGACCGTCGAGTCGCTGTCCCTCATTCCAGGGTCGGTCGTGGTGGACCTGGCCTGCGGGACCGGTGACCTCTGCCGCGACGTGGTGGCGGCCGGCTACCGGGCGGTTGGTGCCGACCTGTCGCTCGGCATGCTCCTCCATGCACGGACGCCGAGCCCCCTCCTCCAAGGCGACGCGCTGGCCCTGCCGTTCCCCGACCGATCGGTGGATGGCGTCGTCAGCGGCTTCGCCCTGCGCAACTTCGTCGCCCTCCCCCCGGTGTTCGCGGAACTGGCCCGGATCGTAAGGCCGGGTGGTCGAATCGCCCTCCTGGACGTGGCTCGCCCGGAGAACAGGCTGCTTCGGGCCGGCCACACGTTCTATCTCGGCCGTGTGGCGCCGCTGATCGGCGGCCTGCTCTCGAACAGGACGGCCTACCAGTACCTCCCCCGCTCGTTGGCGTACCTGCCGCCCGCCGCCACCGTGCTCGATCAACTGGCGTCGGCCGGCTTCATTCAAGCCGAGCGCCGGCTGCTGTCGGGCGGCATCACCCAGCTGTACACCGCGACCCGGGGAGGCCGGCCATGACCTCGACCGTCCAAACCCCATCGCCCCTGGTGGTACCGGCCCGCGATGCGCCCGAGGTGGCCGCGGGGCTCGTCGCCCGGACCGTCGCCTTGCCCGACGGCGTCGAAGATGCCGACATCGATCTCCTCGCGGTGGGCGGTGCCATCGACGCCTGGCTGTGGCACCGCGAGTCGTTCGCCCTGGCCGGCCGGGGGGTTGCCCTCCGGCTGGTGTTGCCAACGGGTCTCGACGACCCCACGGCGCCAGCATCGGTCTTGCAAGCACTCCGGGCCATCCCGACCGAGGACGAGGTGGGCCGCCCGGGATGTGGTCCCGTCGTGCTGGCCGCCCTTCCATTCGACCGAAGCGCCCCAGCGACATTGACCATCCCCGCCGTCACGGTCGGGCGCGACGTGACCGGCCGCCGCTGGCTCACCACCGTCGGGCCCCCGTCGGCCATCTTCGAGCCATTGGACATCCTGGCTGCCCTCCCGGAATACACCCCGCCCGACAGCTTCTCGCTGGTGTCGCCCCGGCCCCACACCGAGTGGACGGCGCTGGTGGCGGCGACGGTGGCGGCGGTTCGACAGGGTCGCTTCGACAAGGTGGTGCTGGCCCGAGAGGTCCAGGTGGTGGCCAACCGGGAGTTCCTGCCCGCCGACATCTTGCACAGGCTGCACACGCTGTATCCGTCGTGCATGGTGTTCTCGACCGGGACATTTCTCGGCGCCAGTCCAGAGTTGCTCATCAGCAGGGCGGGGCGCCGGGTGCGCAGCCACCCGCTGGCGGGCACGGTGGCCCGCAGCGGCGATCCCACGGCCGATGCCGCCCTCACCGGCCTGCTGCTGGGCTCGGCCAAGGAACGGGAGGAACACCGCCTCGTCGTCGACGAAGTGGCGGCCGGGCTGCGACCCGTCTGCCGGGCTCTCGACGTGCCCGAGGTGCCGTCGATCGTGGCGTTGCGAAACGTGTCGCACCTCGGAACCCTCATCGAGGGTGAGCTCGACGGCGATGACGTGACGGCACTCGACCTGGTTTCCCGTCTCCATCCGACGCCCGCGGTGGCGGGCTCCCCCACCGCCGCCGCGGTGTCCTACCTGTTGGGGGTCGAAGGTTTCGACCGGGGGTGCTACGCCGGGCCGGTCGGATGGATGGACAGTCGCGGTGACGGCGAGTGGGCGGTGGCGGTGCGGTCGGCCGAGGTCAAGGGCAACACGGCCCGCCTGTTCGCCGGTGTCGGCGTCGTGAGCGACTCCGACCCTGCGGCCGAGTTGGCCGAGACCCAGCTCAAGTTGCAGGCACTGCTGGCGGCCGTCGTCCGCCCGTAGCCCAGCGCCGGTCGAGCGCCGGTTAGCGCCAGCCCCACCCCCAGCGCGAGCGCCAGCCCCACCCCCAGCGCCTGTCGAAAGGCGAGCGCGAGCGTGAGCCGAACCCGAAGCCGCACGCGGGTCGAAGCCGAGCACGCACGAGCGGTCAGCCACCCACGGCGGCCGTCACGGCGGCCGTGACGGCTGCCTCGATCTCCCGGTGGACGGCCACGTTGGCCTGGCGGTCGGTCCGGGCCAGGACCACCCGCATGCCGGTTCCCTCCAACGCAGCGGCGAGGTCCGCCACCGAAGTGATCTCCGTCACCGGGACCCCGTAGGCTTCGGCCACCCGGGCCAGGTCCAGGCGGTGCGGGGTCCCCCAGAAACGTTCGAACTGGTCGGGCGCCACCCCCTGCGCCTGGGGCAGGAAGCTGAAGATGCCACCGCCCTGGTTGTCCACCACTACCAGGGTGCAATCGACCCCCCGTTCAACAGCCCAGAGCAACGCCCCGGCGTCATAGAGGAACGCCAGGTCCCCGAGCAGCGCCGTCACGCGGCCCGACCCGCACGCCACGCCGATGGCGGTGGAAATAATGCCGTCGATCCCGTTGGCGCCCCGGTTCGACAGCACCCGCAGCCCCGCTCGAGGACGGGCGTACCATTCCACGTCGCGCACCGGCATGGACGAAGAAACGAACACCGTCGAACCGGCCGGCGCCACCGCCGCCAGCGTGCGCGCCAGCGCCGGTTCGGTCACCGACGGATGCAACGCCAGAACCTGGTCGACGGCGGCCTGGGCGGCGGACTCGGCCCGGATCCATCGCGCCGCCCACTCGGTCATGGCGGCCACCGGTCCCGAACCCAACGCCGACGAGAGCGCGGCCACGTCGCATCGCAGCACCCGGCCCGCCTGCCGTTCGGGATCCGACCACCGCCCGTAGGGATCGACGAGGACTTGTTCGGTGTCGGACCCAAGCCCGCCCAACCAGGTGGACAGGACCCGAGACGCCCACGGCTGGCCGAGCCGCAGGACCACCTCGGGGCGCCAGCGGGCCACCTCGGGCACCCGGAGGAGCGTGTCGGCTGCCGCGACCGTCCACGGGCTCGCCACCCGCGCCCCCGAGAGCGGGTCGGCCAGGACCGGCCAGCCCAGGGCCGCGGCCATGGCGTGCACGGGTGCCCCGACCCCGGTCCCCCCGCCCGCCACGATCAGGCCCCGGCGCCCCGCCCTGGCCGCCAGCCGGGCCACCAGGTCCTCGGGCGGCGCGGCCGGGGCAACCGCCACCTCATGCCACGGCCGACCGGCGGGGCGACCCGAAGGCAGCGCCGTCGGCTGGCCCAGCAACGGTTCGCGAAACGCCAAGTTCAGATGGACCGGCCCCGGGCCGTCGGGGTTGGCGATCGTTTCCGCCACGGCACGCGATGCCAGCGACCGCCACGTCCCGGCGGCGCCGGCATCGGCCACCCCCGGCGCAGCCGACCACCGGACGGCACCGGCGAAGAGGGCCTCCTGCTCGATCGTCTGCGGGGCGCCCACCCGGTGCAGCTCCGCCGGACGGTCGGCGGTCACGGCCAACAGGGGCACGCCCGCCTGATGGGCCTCGATGACGGCGGGATGCAGTTCGGCCGCGGCCGTGCCGCTCGTCGTCACCACCACGGCCGGAACGCCTCGGGCCAACCCGAGCCCGAGCGCCAGGAACCCCGCCGACCGCTCGTCGAGCACCACATGAACCCGGAGGCGCCCCTCCGCTCCCAGCGCCACGATCAGCGGCGTCGAACGAGAACCGGGGGCGACGACTGCGTCGGTGACACCGTTGCGCACCCACTCGTCCACCAGCGTGGCAGCAAAGCTGGCCTGGACATCGGCGCTGGTACTCATGCCAGGATCGGGGGGTGCTGTTCGCCGAGGAGGTGGGAAAAGGGCGGCCCGTGGTGGCGGTGCACGGGTTCACCCAGACCCATCGGTCGTGGCTCCCGATAGCGCAGCGGCTGGAGCGGGGAAACCACTTCACGCTGGTCGACGCCCCCGGCCACGGCGCTTCGGCGGACGTGCGGGCGGACCTGTGGCAGGGAGCCGACCTGCTGGCCGACGTCGGAGGCCGGGCCTGTTATGTCGGCTACTCGATGGGGGCCCGGCTGTGCCTCCACCTGGCGTTGCGCCACCCCGACCTGGTGACCGCCCTGGTGCTGATCGGCGCGCACCCCGGGATCACGGACCCCGAACAACGGGCGAGCCGTCATGCCGACGACGAGGCCCTGGCGAGGCGCGTCGAAGCAGACGGCGTGAGCGCCTTCGTCGACTGGTGGCTGCAACGGCCCCTTTTCTCCACCCTTTCGGCCTCCGCCGCGGGCGTACCGGAGCGGCTGGCCAACACCGCCGAAGGGCTGGCGTCGTCGCTGCGGCTGGCGGGAACGGGCAGCCAGGAGCCCCTGTGGGGCCGGCTTGGCGACCTGACCATGCCGGTGCTGCTCGTCGCGGGCGAGTTGGACGACAAGTTCGCCGAACTCGGGCGCCGGGCGGCGGGCGCCATCGGGGGCAACGCCGAGGTGGTGCTTATCCCCGGCGCCGGGCACGCGTGCCACCTGGAGCAGCCGGACGCGTTCTGCGCCGTGTTGGCGGACTTCCTGGACAACTAGAGGGCGATCCCGGCCGCCAGCAGCAAACCGAACGCCAGCTGCAGCCGCCCCGTCGCCTGCAGCACCGCGACCAGCCCCCGGCCGGCCTCCCCCGTCAGCACCCGCCGGACCGGGGGCACCGCCAGCGGCGCCGCCGCCAGGGCGAGGAGGGCCCCGGGCCGGGCCACGGCGATGAGGGCAACGGCGGCGAGGGATGCCGCAATCGTGCCTGCGTAGAGCATCCGGGTGGCCGGCGCGCCGAGCTTCACGGCGAGGGTGAACTTGGAGGCGGCGGTGTCTCCGGGAATGTCCCGGAGGTTGTTGACGACCAGGAGCGCCACCGCCAGCAGGCCGATCGGGACAGAGGCCAGGAGGGCCAGGCCGGTGATCCGCCCGAGCTGCACGTATGCACTTCCGGTGGTGGCCACCAGGCCGAAAAAGACGAATACGAAGACCTCGCCCAAGCCCGCGTAGCCGTAGGGACGGGGACCGCCGGTGTACAGCCAGCCGGCGGCCAGGCACGCCGCCCCGACCGCGATCAGCCACCAACCCGCGACGCTGGCCAGCGCCAGCCCCACGACCGCAGCCACCCCGAAGGAGGCCAGGGCGGCCCGCTTGACCGCTTCGGGCGAGGCCAGACCTGACGCCACCAGCCGCACCGGCCCCACCCGGACGGCATCGGTGCCCCGCTTGCCGTCGCTGTAGTCGTTGGCGTAGTTGGTCCCGACCTGGATGGCAACCGACACCACCAGCGCCGCGGCCGCCCGCCACCAGATGACCTCTCCCTGGGCCGCCGCCACGGCAGTGCCCACGGCGACCGGGATCACCGATGCCGGGAGCGTGCGGGGACGGGCGCCGGCGACCCAGCGGTTCATGGTGGGAGGAAAGCTAGCCTTTCGACGATGAGGGAAGCACCATTCGTGGCCCGTTGGCGCCACGGCTGCCGGCTTCCTGGTCTCGATGGCGCGCCGGCGCGGCGCCGCTCACCGTGACGCTGCTGGTCGCCATCGACCTGCCGGGGGGCCCGGCGTTCGTGGACGCCTTGCAGCGGGCCTGGGACTCGGGCGAGGCCGTGCTGCCGCTGGACCAGCGTCTTCCGGCGCCGGCTCGCCAGCAGGTCCTCGATGCACTGGCCCCCGGCGCCGTCGTGGACGGCTCGGGCCGTCGAGCCCTGGCCCACGGCCGGCCGATCGAGGACGGCGACGCCTTGGTGGTGGCGACCAGCGGGACGACGGGGCAACCCAAAGGGGTCGTGCTGACCCACGCCGCGGTGGCGGCGTCGGCCCGGGCGACCAGTGCCCGGCTGGGCATCGACCCGGATCGGCATCGTTGGTTGGCGTGCCTACCGCTCAGCCATGTCGGCGGGCTGTCCGTGGTGTCCCGCGCCCTCCTGACCGGCACCCCCCTCGAGGTCCATCCCGGCTTCGACGCCGCCGCCGTGGCCGCCGCCGCCGGGCCATCGGTCCTGGTCTCGTTGGTGGCAACGGCGCTGCGCCGGGTCGAGGCGGGCCGTTTCCACACCGTCGTGCTGGGCGGATCGGCGCCTCCCCCCGGCCACGAACTCCCGGGCAACGTGGTCACGACGTACGGGATGACCGAGACGGGAAGCGGCGTGGTGTACGACGGCGTGCCCCTCGACGGAGTCGAAATCGCGATCGGAGATGGCGACGAGGTGCGGCTGCGGGGGCCGATGCTGTTGCGGGCCTACCGAGACGGGACGGTTCCGCTGGACGACGACGGGTGGTTCGCGACCGGCGACGCGGGCGCCATCGGTTCCGACGGCCGGCTGGTCGTCCACGGGCGCCTGTCGGACCTGATCATCTCGGGGGGCGAGAACATCTGGCCCGCCGCGGTCGAAGCCGTCCTCCGCCGCCACCCCGGTATTGCCGAGGTTGTGGTGGCGGGCCGCCCCGACCCGGAATGGGGGGAGCGGGTCGTCGCGTGGGTGGTGCCGGCCGATCCCGCCGCAGCCCCGACCCTGGACGAACTGCGGGCCGAGGTGAAGGAGCACCTGGCACCCTGGGCCGCCCCCCGCCGGCTGGTGCTGCTGGCGTCACTGCCGAAGACGTCGCTCGGAAAGGTCCGCCGCCAGGATCTGGCGCCGCCGGGAGCCGGACCCGAGTCGCTTCCTAGCACTACATGACCGCCCACGGTCATGTAGTGCTATCAAGCGAGTCCTTTTGGGCCTGCCGGGTGCCGCGCCGGGGCCCCGCCCGGTCAGGCGAGTCCGACCGGGCTGACCAGGGCGCCGCCGTCGACGACGAGGGTCGCGCCCGTGATCCACGACGCGGCGTCGCTGGCCAGGAAGACAGCGGCCGCGGCGATGTCCGACGGCTCCCCGAGCCGCCGGAGGGGCAGGCGGGCCGCGATGGCGTCGCCGTGGGTTTCCCACAACGCTCGGGCCAAGTCGGTCTTGACCAGCCCGGGGGCGATGGCGTTGACCCGCACGCCGGGGCCCAGCTCGCTGGCCAGGTGCTTGGTCAGGTGGATGACCGCCGCCTTGGTGACGTTGTAGTAACCGATCGCCGGTTCGACCCCGATCCCGCCGATGGACGCCAGGTTGAGCACCGACCCCCCGTGTTCGCGCATCCAGGCGTGGTACGCCAGCCGGGTCCATTGCACCACGGCCCACTGGTTGACCTGGACGATCTTGTCCGCCCGGGACTGGTCGATGTCGATGAGCGGGCCCATATAGGGGTTGGTGGCCGCGTTGTTGACGAGGATGTCGAGGGCCCCGAAACGCTCGACGGTGGCGGCCACGCACGCCGCCGCGGCGTCGGGGTCGCCGGCGTTGGCCGCGAACCACCCGACGTCACCAGCCATCTCCCCCGCCGCCTGCTCGAGCGCCGTCGCCTTGCGGCTCGAGATCATGACGGCCGCACCTGACGCCGCCATCGCCTCGGCGATGGCCCGGCCGATGCCGCGCGAACCGCCGGTGACCAACGCCACTCGGCCGTCGAGGCGCAGATCCACCGGGTCGACGCCGCGGGCCCGAACGAGCTAGGCCCAGTCGTCGTCGGTCAGCGGCACCTCGGCTCGCTGTTCGGCGACGTCGGCCGGATCGGCATCCCAGGGCACGGAGTCCAGCGCAGGCGGGGGCGCCCCGTCGTCGTCAACCGCGGGTATGACTTCGGCGCGCTGCTCGGCCACATCCTCGGGAGACGCTTCCAACGGGGTTTCGCTCACCGTCGCGACCCTACCCGCGGCCCGGCTACCGCCGTCGCGACCGCCTCGCGCAGGGCCCCCGTAGGCTGCATGCGGTGAACCACTTGGCCGATGAGACCAGCCCCTACCTGCGGCAACACCGGGACAACCCCGTGGACTGGTACCCGTGGGGCGAGGAGGCCACCGCCCTCGCACGGTCGCTCGACCGCCCGATTCTGCTGTCGGTCGGGTACTCGGCCTGCCACTGGTGCCACGTCATGGCGCACCAGAGCTTCGAGGACGACGAGGTCGCCCGGGCCATGAACGACCAGTTCGTCAACATCAAGGTCGACCGGGAAGAACGCCCCGATGTCGACGCCATCTACATGGAAGCGGTCCAAGCCCAAACCGGTAGCGGGGGCTGGCCCATGACGGTGTTCCTCACCCCTGACGGCCGCCCGTTCTTCGGCGGCACCTACTTCCCCAAGGCGGTGTTCCTGGACCTGATGACCCAGGTCTCGGCGGCGTGGCGGGAACGGCGTCCCGACATTGAGCGCGATGCCGACCGCCTGGCCGACGCCGTGCGCTCCGGTATCCGCGTCACCGGGATCACGAAACTCGATCCGAGCGCCCCCTCCCCCCTTTCCCCAAGCCTGGTCAGCGGCGGCGTGGACGCGCTGCGGACCGCCTTCGACCGCGAGTGGGGCGGGTTCGGCCGGGCGCCCAAGTTCCCCCAGGCCTCGATGGTCGAGCTGGCCCTCCGGGGCGGCGCCAACGACATCGTCACAAGGACGCTCGACGCCATGGCGTCGG
>JAUTXM010000323.1 GCA_030838025.1 Acidimicrobiaceae bacterium | reverse complement strand
GACCGGGCCTGCCCCAGCACCTCGCTCAGCGTCAGGTCATCGAGCGACGCAACGAGCACATCGGCGGCCGACAAGTCGAGGTCGACCGTCAAGGCGTGGGGCACCGCGACGGTGAACAGTCCCGCGGTCACCGCAGCGGCGACTCCATGCGTCGAATCCTCGACCGCGACCGACCACTTCGGGACAACGCCGAGGCGGTGGCAGGCCTCCCGGTACGACGTCGGGTCGGGTTTGGGCGGGATCAGGTCGGTGCGGCACACGAGCAACGCGAACCGCTCCGCGAGGCCCAAGCGTTCCAGGTGACCTTCGACCCACGCCCCAGGTGACGACGACGCCACGGCCACCGGCACGCCCAGCCGGTCGGCCTCGCCCAGCCACGCGAGCACGCCCGGCCGCGCCACGTAGGCCGCCTGGAGCTCGTCGCGTCGAGCCCGCCGCCGCCCCTCCAGCACCGGATCGAGTGTTCGGCCGAGCTCGCGCTGCAACTCGGCCCAGGGATCGAACACCCCGTCGGTACCGATAACCGCCTGCCAGCGGGTTCGAGCCAGCTCCACACCCTGCTCGGCCCACAGCTCGGCCCACGACTGGTAGACGGGCTGCTCGGTGTCGAGGATCGTCCCGTCGAAGTCGAGGACGAGGCAGGAACCGGCAAATGGTCCCTCGGTCGAACGCTCCGTCGATGCCAGAGCGGCCAGTGTACGGATCGATCAGAACTCGGGCTGGTAGGTCCTGGTCGGACGGTCGAATCCGCACGAAGTCCCGTCGGTATGCGCAACCTCGTCTTCCCATGGCAGGCAGTACTGACCCTTGACCAGATCCTCCATGTAGGTGTACGGGCAGTCCCCCGCTCCTCCGGCCACCGCGACGTAGCCCCGGTGCCCGAACTGGTACGGGTTGTTCTCGACGCCCCAGTGCCGGCGCGCTTCGGCGACGAGATCGGGGCGCACCTCCCCCACCACGATCTCGTCGGGCCGTCCGCCGCCGGTGACGAGCGGGACTCCGTCATACCCCACGATCATCGCCTCACCCATCGAATCGAACGTGCCGTCTGAGCCGCACAGGCACACCGACGCGGTGTACACCAGGTTGCAGAAGGCATTTGCCTGGTTGGTGATCTGCCAAGCATGGCGGATGGGCGAGGTGTAGCCCGCTGTCCGCAGGATGACGTCGGCGCCCTTATAGGCGCACTCCCGGGCCATCTCGGGAAACATCCCGTCGTGGCAAATGATCAGCGCCAGGGTGCTGCCGTTGGGCCCCTCACAGACCGGTATCCCACGATCACCCGGTTCCCACGGCTCGACGGGCACCCACGGATGCAACTTGCGGTAGTACAGCCGGAGCTCGCCGTCGGAGTCGATGATGATCCCGCTGTTGTACGGATTACCCCGGGGGTTGGCCTCCATGATGGAAAAGCAGCCCCAGATACGGTGCTCACGGCAGGCCGCGGCGAAGGCCGCCGTCTCCGCCCCGTGGAGGTCGCACATCAGCGCCGGATCGGTGCTCATCGACAGCCCGTGGAGGGCGTACTCGGGAAACACCACCAGGTCCATGCTCGGATAGCTGCGCCGGGCCTTGGCCACCAGTTCGCAGATCACCTCGGTTTGCGCCGCCACGTCGCCGGGCGTCACGACGGTCGGCAGCTGCAGCTGCACCAGCCCGATCGAGATCCCCGACGGCGAACGATTGAGCCCACTGAGTCCGCTCATTGACGATCCCTCCCGCGTAGCGCGCCCACCACACCGTACGACAGCGTCATTTCACGCCTGTTGCCCCCATGTTGCGGAACGGTGACCGCGAGGCCGGCACCTCGAACGGCACGTCTGGGCTCACCTCAACCGTTCGGGGCTGATCCTGGTGGGCAGTACTGGCGAACAGCAACCGGCGATCGAGTTCCGACTGGCGGATCCCGCGGCCAATCCATATCTGCTATCTGGGCGACTGGCCGCGGCGCCGGACGGCGTGTGACGCCGACGTCGACCCTGTGGGCCGGTGGAGGAGGGCAGGGCGGTTTCGGGCTCAGGTCATGCAACGGGAGGTCGAGCACTACCTAAACAAGGCCTAAAGCCCGGCGTCTGGTAGGGATCTGTGTCTCTGGTAGGGATCTGATAGCCGCTGGCGGTGTCAGATCCCTACCAGAGCCGCAGATCCCCACCAGAACATCCCTCGAGCGGACCTACTGGTACCGGTCGCTGCGGGTCGTGGGCTCCGAACGGGGAGTTCGCGGTCGCGAGCGGTCGAACCAATCGGCGACAGGCCTTGCCGGCGTCTCCGAGTCACCGGGGGCAACGAGGCCGGGCCCGCCATTGACACCAGCTGGGGGTAAACGGCTGGCGGGGGCGCCAGGGGCGGCCGGGGCGCCGCTGCTGGCCGGTGGCTCGGGCCCCGCGGGGGGCTCGGGGACGGCCAACCACACATTCACGCCACAGTTCCCTGCCGGCCGCGGCACCCAGGAACGAACCTGTTGCTCTGGGGACGGCGAAACTGCCAGAGGCTGCCAAACTGCCAATCGATTCGGGTCCGGCGCCCGGAGTGGCGCCAGAGCGGCGCCAAAGCTAAAGCTGAGGCTAAAGCTAAAGGGGCGTGGGCTTCACGGTCTGGGACTCGACTGGCTCTCCCCGCAGGACGCGAATCACGAGTTGCCCATTGCTGAGCGACGCCTCGATCGAGCTGCCGAACTCGGGCGGGATGTCGATCTGGCGTTCGTAGCCGCCGTATTCCCACTCGTGAATCAGGTAGTCCCGCAATCCCGCGCTGCGCAGGCGGGCCCAAAAGCGAAGCGTTCCGGGCTGGAACTCAATCCGTATGTCCTCCGCCTTCACCGCCACCATCGGAGCGACGATCACCAGCGCTCCCCCGGTCTCGTACATGTTGACCGGCACCGCCTGAGGCCGCATGGCCGCCTCGGTGGCGGCCGTGGCGTCGAGGACTTGCTGGTCCGTGGGGCGCTCCGAGGTCATACGCCCGAAACTACCCGCGTTCGCGCGGATCCCTCGCCCCAGACGGGGCAGCGCTAGGTAACCAAGTTAGCGCCCGACGGTGGGGTCGCCTCTGGTCATGGCGAAGATCTGCTGGGCGTTGGCTGCGTCGAATGCCAGGTCGAGACCCGAGCCATCGGGCATGGCGTCACGGGTGATGAGCTCGAAAAACGAGCCCGGCACCTCAAGGGCGACGCGCCCGCCCCCGCCGACGCCGAACGAGCGCGTCACCCGAGGCGCCCGGTGGGCGGTCTGGCGGATCCGGCCCGAACCGGACACCTCGACGGTGTCCTTGATGGGCCGGCCCGCGCCACGCTCGGCGTCTGCCACCGCCGCCACGTCGGCCACCCGGTCGGTCATGTGGTTGCACACCGTGCCCTCGGTGCTGATCCACGCCGCTTCCTCCGATTCGGCCAGGAGCGCCTGGTAGTCGGCCAGGTCGGGCTCGTCGTGCTGGCGACCGAAACACGACACGAGCACCGGCACCAGCGCCTCGGCATCGTCGAGCCCCAGCTCGCCCCGGCCCCGCAGCTCCGCCAGCCGGGCGGCCGCGGCCGCATCAACGGGATCGCGCGACGAGCCCAGCACCCGGGCCGCGGCCTCCTGGAACGGCGCCGTGAACAACCCGGCGTGGAGTTCGCTCACGAAGTACTGCGGGATGGCCGCCGGAAGGTCGAAGTGACACCAGGACCGGCCGGTCATCCGTAACCGGGCCAGGTCGTAGGTGTCGCGGTGCACGTAACCCAGCGCCGCCAGGACCCGGGTGACGCTCTCCTGGCCAGGTGGCAGCTCGCCGCAGTCCACGCCGGTCACGGTGCGCACCGCCCCGTGGTCCAGGTGGACGGTCTCGCCCCGGGCCAGCTTCGCTTCGACATAGCCGGCCGCGCTCGGCACCCGGGCCAACAGATCGTCGAAGAGCAGGATCCCCAGCGCCTGGGCCAGCACGGCCCGGGACACCGACGGTCCCTCAGCCGCCAACACGACCGGGTGAACATCGACCACATCGACCACATCGACCACGCCGGCCAGCCACTGCGCCCGCGACGAACCGACGTGTCCCGCGACCAGCCGCCACAGCGAGCCCGGCCCCGGCGAGCTCACGCCGCCACCGGGGTGGCATCGGCGAGCATCCTGCCCGTCGGCGTCGCCATGAGCGCGTCCAGGTCGACCTGTTCCTGGCGCACGAAGCCCTGGTTGGGCAGATCTCCCCCCGCCACCAGCTCCACCGCGGCGCAGGCCGACGCCGCGGTCGTCCAGGAGATGGCTCGCCAACGCCGCCCCGCCAGCACGACCGGCCGGTAGGTCCGCACCAGCTGCTCGCGGACCAGCACCCCGCTGCGCTCGCCTTCCACCGCGGCATACAGGTAGACCACGTCGTCGTCCACCGGGGGCTTGGCCTTGACGAGGATCCGCCCCGCCAACTCCCGGTCCTGGCGCATGTGCAGCTCGTCGAAGAAGAAGCGCATCAGCTCGCAGTGCCCGGGATAACGCAGCGTCTTGTAGTCCAATCGGTCCACCTGCCCCTCGAACGTGGCGCACATGGTCCCGAGCCCGCCCGAGGTGGTGAATGCCTCGAGCTGCGTGCCCCCGATCCAGACCACCTCGATCTCGCTCATCGACGGCACCGATCGCCGACGCCCGTCGCGGATGACCTCGCAGTCGTTGAGGTATTCGTTGACCACCCCCTCGGGCGACCAGTTGAAGGCATAGCCCAGCAACCCGCTGGGGCTGGCCGGCAGGGCACCCACCTTCAACTCGATCGACTCGACGCGGTCGAGCCCCCGGGCCAACCAGGCACCGGTCATGCAGATGAGCCCGGGCGCCAGGCCGCACTGGGGCATCACCGCCGACCCCGCCCCCTCCCCCAGGGCCATGAGCCGCTGCGTCGTGGCCACGTCCTCGGACAGGTCGAAGTAGTGCACGCCGAGCGCCACTGCGGCCTCGGCGATGGGGCCGTTGAACCGGAACGGAAGGCACGACACCATGGCGTCGCAACCCGCCAGGCGGCCCGCGACCTGGGCGGCATCGCCGACGTCGAGCGCGACCACCGGGAACGGGGTGGCCCCGCTCCGGCAGACCAGGTCGGCTCCGACCACGTCGAACCCGGCGTCGTGCAGCAGGTGTGCGACGAGATCGCCCACTTTTCCCAGCCCCAAGACCAAGACCCGCGAGATCTCCCCCATATCGGGGATTGTACGGGGTACCCTGCCGCCCATCACCGATCTGGCTCTCGACCTTCCGACCACGCAGGATCTGACCGCCGTGGCCGGTGCCGTTTTGGGACGATTCGGCCTTGCATGGCCCCAGGAGGGGGAAAAGGAGGCCCGGACGCCGATCACGGGCGGCGCCCTCGGGTTCACCCGCGGCGCGACCGGCGCCGAGGTCGACCGCGCAGTCGAGCGGGCGAACGCCGCCTTCCGCTCCTGGCGGCTCACGCCCCCGCCCCGGCGGGGTGAGCTGGTGCGGCGGCTGGGAGCGCTGCTCCGCCAACACCAGGACGACCTGGCCGAGCTCGTGACCCTCGAAGCCGGGAAGGTTTCCGGCGAGGCACAAGGTGAGGTCCAGGAGATGATCGACATGTGCGATCTGGCCGTCGGCCTCTCCCGCCAGCTCTACGGCCTCACCCTGGCGTCGGAGCGGCCCGACCACCGCATGACCGAGGTGTGGCAACCGCTCGGGGTGTGCGCCGTGATCACCTCGTTCAACTTCCCGGTGGCGGTGTGGGCGTGGAATGCCGCGGTCGCCCTGGTCTGCGGTGACCCCGTGATCTGGAAGCCGTCCGAGAAGACCGTCCTCACGGCCTTGGCGTGCCAGTCCCTGGTGGCGCAGGCGGCCGCCGGCATGGGCGCTCCCCCGGCCCTGTCGCAGGTCGTGGTCGGGGGTCCCGAGGTGGGTGAGGCGCTGGTCGACCATCCCGGCGTGGCGCTGGTGTCGGCCACCGGCAGCACCGCCATGGGGCGGGCGGTCGGCCCGCGGGTGGCGGCCCGCTTCGGCCGGTGCCTGCTCGAACTGGGAGGCAACAACGCCGCCATCGTGGCCCCTTCGGCCGACATCGATCTGGCCGTGCGGGGCATCGTGTTCGCAGCCGCCGGGACTGCGGGGCAGCGCTGCACGACCCTGCGCCGGCTAATCGTGCACCAATCGCGCTACGACGAAGTCGTCTCCCGATTGGCGGGGGCCTACCAGACGCTGCGGGTGGGCAACCCCCGCAACGCCGGTGTTCTCGTCGGTCCCCTGATCGACGGGCGGGCCTACGAGGGCTTTGCCCGGGCGCTGGTCGAGGTCGAGGCCGATGGCGGCGAGGTCATCACCGGCGGCCGGCGGGACCCGGCGCTGGGCGCGGCCGCGCCCGAGGCGTTCTACGTGCAACCGGCGCTGGCGTCCATGCCTGCGCAAGGCGACCTGGTCCTCCGCGAGACGTTCGCGCCGTTGCTGTACGTGCTGCGCTACGGGGAATGGGACGAGGCGATGGCGCTGCACAATGCCGCCCGTCACGGGCTCTCGTCGTCGATCTTCACCAATGACCTGCGCGAAGCGGAGCGATTCCTGTCGCCCGGCGGTTCCGACTGTGGGATCGCCAATGTCAATATCGGCCCATCGGGCGCCGAGATCGGCGGCGCATTCGGCGGGGAGAAGGAGACCGGTGGCGGCCGCGAAGCAGGCTCCGACGCCTGGAAGGCATACATGCGCCGCCAGACGTGCACCGTCAACTTCGGCCGGGACCTGCCCCTCGCCCAGGGTGTGGAGTTCCTCTAAAAGCCGGGCAAGAAGAACTGATACGAGGGGATCTCGGCGTAGTTCTTGACAGCCCAGTTCTGTGCGGTCAACGTCTGGAGGCGTGAGTCGTAGTTGACCGTGAGGTTGGGGCCGCCGTTGCAGGTATAGGTCCCGATCACGATTGCGCCCGTGAGGTACATCTTGCACCCGTTACTGGTGATGTTGGCGCTCGGCGCCCAGACGGTGCCAGTGATGGTCGCGTTATGGGCGCCATTGCCCATGTCGACGGTGCCCGCACCCGCCAGGTAAACGGAGAAATCTCTCGGGTCGCCACCATCGTTGATGGTCGTGCTCGTGAAGTTGACGTCGGCGGTACCGCTTACCGGTATGACATACAGCTTGAATGGGGCGGACACGGTGATGGCGGCCGCGCTCGAGAACGTGACGCTTCCGGTGCAGTAATAGGTGCCGGAGATCGACCCGCTGAAGGTGTTGAGGAGCGGGCACGGCCTGACGGACGACGGCATGCACGGCACCGGCGGAAGGTTCGTGTTGAAGGTGGGGCAATTCGCAGAAAGCACCGGATCTTTCGGGACGTAGCTACCGACACCGGCCACCTGGGTCGGGCAACCATTCCAGCTATTCTTGTAGCTGACCTGTTGGTCGCCCTCTTGGGCGCCGCTGTGGCAGGTGACGGTATTGTTGGAGCCGGCATCGGCGAAACGGTTCGGGTCGTGCGACCCGTCGGGGAGCGTTGCCTGAATCGTGCCACTGCCGTTCCCGTTGAAGGTGACGTCGCCGTTTCCGAAGATGGCAAACGGATAGAGCGCGGTGCGGATCACCGTCGCCCGGATCGCGTGCGGTCGGTTGTTGACAGTCCCGAGCGAGGTCACGGTGAAGGTGTTGCTGTCTACCCTCACGGCCTTGTAGGCGACCGTCGGTGCGATTGGCACGGCACTCGGATAGCAACTGGGGTCGTGGCCGACGCAGAAACTGGCGATGTCGTTGGCCCCGTACTGATCGATGCGAAACAGCGCGTCCGACAGACCGGCATCCGCCTGGGCCAGCGACGCCGAAAAGCTCTCGTCGAGGTGCACGCTGGCCAGGGCGCTGAGCGTCCTGGCCACCACGGCCACGCTGATGAAGGTGATGACCATGATCACCTCGAGGGCCACGATGATGCTGCCCCGTTCACCCCGTTCACCCCGTTCACCCCGTACACCCCGTACACCCCGTACACCCCGTACGCCCCGTACGCCGGGAGTCAGCTGGCGCATCCGATGATCCCTCCGGGCAGGCGGTTGCGGAGTTCGACATCGATGTTCTCGCCGAATGGCTGCGGACCGGGCTGGGCATCGGAGTTGACCTGGACGTGCACCCGGATGGCGCAGTTGGCGACGTTGGCCGGAGTGGTCGGGTTGTTGGACACGAGGTTGTTGCCGCCTGAGTCGTAATACGTGAAGAGCGGGGTATTCGTTTCGAGATTCCTGACCCTCGTGATGACGGCTACCTGGCTGGTCACCGAGGCACTGGCGCCATTTCCGGACATCACCTGGCGCAAGAGCGCTTCGTAGGTCGACGAGGTAGGTGTCATGTCATAGAACCAGCGGACGACGATGCGTATCCCGGGATTTGGTCCCAGTTCTATCTGCATTGCGTTGCTGTAAGCTCCCGTCGTCGAAGGCGCGTCCACCGGGTTGGCCGCTCGTAGGTCCCGTTGCAGGCGATCCAGCCCGAATCGGACCGTTTCCTGGTTGTTCACCAGTGCCTGGATCCGCACACCAGTATTGGTAACGCTGTTGAGCGCTGCGAGGAATGAGCCGACGATGACCAGCATCGTCGTCACGACGATCGACACCTCGACGAGGGTGAACCCGCCCGGGCCGTGGGGCTCCGTGGCAGTCCTGGGCTGAGGAAGGCGGGCCGGGAGGCTGGATCGAGCCATCAGCAGGTGGTGGACGAGGAGCTGCGCTGGCCCGGCGCTTTCCACGCGCAGGTAAGCAACCCGTGGGTTACCGCCGTCGCCCTTCCCTGGAGAATGATCGTCATGTCATGGGTCCCGACCGACCAGCCGGCTTGACCCGACGACGACACGGTCGCGGACCATTGACCGCCGGTGGGAAGCCCGACCAGGAGGTAGGGGCTCGCGGGGTCCGACGTGAGCGTCCCGTGCAGAACCGAGACGACCGTCGCCAACCATGGGCACGCACCGTTGACCGTGAGATTGAGGATCACATTCTCGGACATTGTTCCGTTTTTGTTCAGATAGGTCTTCCCGGTGGTCGAAGTCGTGATCGTGAAGGCGCCGAGGGTGCATGCCACAGTCGTGGTCGTGGTCGGCGGAATCGTCGTCGTCGGAATAGTCGTTGTCGGAATAGTCGTCACGAACGGCACGGTTGTGCTCGGCAGCACGGTTGTGCTCGGCAGCACGGTGGTGGTCACCACCACGACCGGGGCCGTGATGGCCGGCAGCACGAGGGAGTACGGCGACTGGCCCGTGGCGTTGCCCGCGAAGACCCGTACGAAGTACGTCGTGGCGGCCGCCAGACCCTGGATCGCGTAGGACGTACTCGTCGGCGGCAGCTGCGGGCTCTGCGCCGGAGCGGGAAAGATCAAGTCCGTGGACCATTGGACGTAGTAGCCATCGACCGCGCCACCAGTCAACGGTGGAATGATCTTCAGGTCGATTTCCTGCTGGTCCTGCGGGGATGCTGGTTGGAGGTCCGCGAGCGCGAGTGCCGGTGCCCCAGGTGGCAGGGGCGGCACGGTGGTCGAGGTCGTCGGAGCCGACGACCCTCCTGGGCCGGCATACAGGCCCAGGCCGCCCGGGTACACGATCGAATCCTGCTCGAGCGTGTGATGCCCGGAGACATCGATCCACCCCACGATGATCGTCGTCGCCTTGTAGGCCTGGGCGAAGGTAGTGGACGTCGACGCGTTGTTCAGGCCCTGGGCATCTGCCCAATAGAGGTATCGAGCGATCGAGTAGGTGACACCGGCGATCACGGCGGTGGCCACAGGAAGGATCAGCGGAGCGAAAGGCTGCAGACACGACACCGAGCACGACCCGATGACCACCGTCGGGTTGCTCTTCCACGGGGCCGCCGCTTGGTCCCCGTAGAATCCGACGAGCGCATACGGATCCGCGTGCAGGCCCTCCGTCTCCCGGGCCGCGATGGCGAAGGCGTCGGTGCGGTGGCTGCTGGTAGCCGCCGTTCGCAGCCCGCTCCAGATGACATTCGTGAGCGGGACAACTGCGATGATGATCAGACTCATCGCGATCAACAGCTCGAGCAACGTGAAGCCCGACGCTTTGGTTGCGACAGGCGGCGGAACTCTCACTGCCTGGTGATCGACCGGGAACTGACCCCCTGTATCAATCTTCGTGAATAGGGCAAGAACAACACAAAAGATGCCGGACGGACGCGTCGAATTCGTTCCTTGCTGCCGTTACACGAAGGGCGCGGGGAGCCGCACACCTCAAGTTGTCGCCTCGACACGCCGATAGCAGCGGTGATGCGCACTGGCCGAAAGGATTTACGGATGACCAAGTCGCTTGAGATCGTGGTTGCCGACGACGACCCCGTACTTCGGGCGCTCCTCCAGCTGAAGCTCGAGGGTGAGGGCCATCGGGTCACGCTGGCCAGCGACGGCGACGAAGCGTTCCGCCTGGCCAGCACCAACCCGCCCGGACTGCTGGTTCTCGACGTGGTCATGCCGGGCATCGACGGCCTGGAGGTGACCCGCCGCCTGCGGGAGAAGCCCGAGACCGCCAGCCTGCCCATCGTGTTGCTGACTGGTCGCGACACCGACCCCGACATCGTGGCCGGGTGGAAGTCGGGTGCCAACTACTACATCACCAAGCCGTTCGTGATCGAGCACCTCCGGTACTTCATCAAGACCATGCAGGACGTCGAGAGCGACGAGCGCTGGGACGACAATTTCGGCTAAGCGCAACCCCTCCTAGGATGGGCGCTCCTTAGAGAGAAGGAGGCGGGCGGTGAGCGGTGCAGCTGCCGGAGACGTTCCGGTGCTGTGGTTGACGGCCGGCCTGAGTTGCGATGGTGACTCCATCGCCATGACCGCGGCCACCCAACCCAGCCTGGAAGACCTGGTATTCGGGGCGTTCCCCGGCGTTCCCAAGGTCCGTTTCCACCACCCTGTCCTGGCCTACGAGGTGGGGGCCGAGTTCCTGGAGACCTTCGAGGCGGCGCAGGGCGAGGACTTTCCCCCCTTCATCTTGGTCATCGAGGGCTCGGTGCCCAACGAGGCCAATCACGCCGAGGGCTGCTGGGCCGGCCTCGGCACCGACCCCGACACGGGCCAGCCCATCCCCACGACGACGTGGATCGACCGCCTGGCACCCAAGGCGTGGGCCGTGATGGCGGTGGGCACCTGCGCCACCTACGGCGGGATCCACGCCATGGCCGGCAACCCCACCGGCGCCATGGGGCTGGCGGACTACCTCGGCTGGGGCTGGCGTGCAAAGAGCGGCCTGCCCATCGTCAACGTCCCCGGATGCCCGGTGCAGCCGGACAACTGCACCGAGACGCTCCTGTACCTGCTGCGCCAGATGGTGGGCGCCGCCCCGCCCATCCCACTCGACGAGGTGCTGCGGCCGAAATGGCTGTTCTTCCAGACGGTGCACGAGGGGTGTGACCGGGCCGGGTACTACGAGCAGGGCGACTTTGCCAGCGAGTACGGATCGCCGCGCTGCATCGTGAAGCTGGGGTGCTGGGGACCGGTGGCGGACTGCAATGTCGGCAAGCGGGGCTGGATCAACGGCGTCGGTGGCTGCGCCAATGTGGGCGGGGCGTGCATCGGCTGCACCATGCCCGGCTTCCCCGACAAGTTCATGCCGTTCCTGGACGAACCGCCCGGAGCCAAGATGTCGTCCTCGGCGGTCCTGCTCTACGGGCGCACAGTGCGCGCCCTGCGCAAGGTGACCCGGGGCTCGCTGAACGTCGAGCCGGAGTGGCGCCGGCGGACCGATGTCGTGGTCGCGGAGCCCGTCGTGGATTCGGGCGGCGAATGACGATCGTCGAGAAGTCGTGGGACCCGATCACCCGCGTGGTCGGGTCGCTCGGGATCCATGCCCGCATCGACCTGGGGGCGCGCCGGGTGCTGCAATGCCACAGCACCTCGTCGATCTTCCGGGGCTACAGCGTGTTCATGCAGGGCAAGGACCCGCGAGACGCGCACGTCATCACCAGTCGCATCTGCGGGATCTGCGGCGACAACCACGCCACCTGCTCGGTGTACACGCAGAACATGGCGTACGGGATCAGGCCGCCGCACCTGGCGGAGTGGATCATCAACCTGGCCGAGGCGGCCGAGTACATGTTCGACCACAACTTGTACCAGGAGAACCTGGTCGGCGTGGATTTCTCCGAGCGCATGCTGGCCGAGACCAACCCCTCGGTGCTGGCGCGGGCCCGGGCCACCGAGGCGCCTCACGCCGGCATCCACGGCCTGCGCACCATCGGCGACATCATGGCGGCCTTCAACCCCTTCGAAGGCTCGCTGTACCAAGAGGCGCTGCATATGAGCCGCCTGACGCGCGAAATGTTCTGCCTCATGGAGGGTCGCCACGTGCACCCCTCGACGCTCTACCCCGGTGGAGTGGGGACCGTGCCGAGCGTGCAGCTGTTCAACGACTATCTCGTGCGGTTGGTGCGCTACACCGAGTTTCTGAAGCGGATGGTGCCGCTGCATGACGACCTGTTCGATTTCTTCTACCAGGCGCTGCCGGGCTACGAGGAGGTGGGCCGACGACGGGTATCGCTCTTCTCGTGGGGCTCGTTCCAGGATCCCGAGTCGTGCGATTTCACCTATTCCGGTATGTCGGGCTGGGGAAGGAAGATGTTCGTGTCGCCGGGCATCGTGCTTGACGGACAACTGATCACCTCTGACCTGGTCGACATCAATCTGGGCCTGCGGATCCTGCTCGGCAGCTCGTTCTACGAGGACTGGGAAGACCAGGAGACCTTCGTCACCCATGACCCCCTGGGAAACCCGATCGACCAGCGCCATCCCTGGAACCAGACCACATTGCCCCGGCCCCAGAAGCGGGATTTCGACGGGCGGTACACCTGGGTCATGTCGCCGCGGTGGCTGCACGAGGGGGAGCATTTGGCGCTGGACACCGGTGGGGGCGCGCTCGCCCGGCTCTGGGTCACCGCCCTGGCGGGGACCGTGTCGACACCGCATGTGCAGGCCACGGGCTCGTCGGTGCGGATATCACTCCCCCGGACGGCGCACATGCCCGACACCGAATTCGAATGGACGATCCCGCAGTGGTCGAATGCACTGGAGCGCAACCGGGCCCGAACGTATTTCCAGGCGTACAGCGCCGCGATGGCGTTTCACTTTCTCGACAAAGCGATGGCCGAAGTGAATGCCGGGCGTTTGGACACCTGGACGCCCTTCACCGTGCCGGAGGAGGCCATTGCCTGCGGATTCCATGAGGCGGTACGGGGAGGACTTTCCCACCATATGGTCATTCGTGACGGGAAAATAGCGAACTACCACCCCTACCCGCCGACCTGCTGGAATACCAGCCCCCGCGATTCCTTCGGCACGCCGGGACCGTGCGAGGACGCGGTCGAGGGGACGCCCATCTTCGAGGAGAACGGGGAGGACGACTTCAAGGGGATCGACGTGATGCGCGTCGTGCGGAGTTTCGACCCGTGCCTGCCGTGCGGCGTGCACCTCTATACCGGCGGGGGCCGGCACCGCCAGGTCGACCACCTGCCGCTCCTGGGAGGGTAAGTGAGCGGGGGTGATCGGCTGGACGACGACCTGGCGTTGTTGGAGCAGCAACTGGCCGACATGGCCGCACGCGGCGGCGCTGGGGCGGACGGCGCTGGGGCGGACGGCGCCGGGGCCGAGGCCGAGGCCGCCGAGGTTTTGGCCCGGCTGGCCGAGGCGGTGTTTCCGGGCCGGGTGCAGATGGGCGACCCGGGTCGCATCCTGTGGCCCGAGCCCCGGCCGACGGCGGGGTTGCCCCGACTCGGCGCCACCGATCCGCGCGAGCAGCTCGAACACCAGATCCGCCAGTCCGAGGCCCGGTTCCGATCACTGGTCGAACAGCTCCCCGCCGTCGTCTTCTACGCCGCTTTGGGCAACGAGGAGAACGAGGTCTACGTCAGCCCCCAGATCGAGAGCCTGCTCGGGTTCACCCAGGAGGAATGGCTCACCAACCCGCTGCTGTGGTATTCGCAGCTGCACCCCGACGATCACCTGGCCCTGATCGATGCGTTCACCAAGGGGGTGCAGACCGGGGAACCGTTCCGGGCCGAGGTGAGATTCTTCTCCCGCGACGGCGAGGAGGTGTGGATCCTCGGCGAGGCCCGGTTGATCCGCGACGAGGCCGAGCGGCCCGCCTACTTCCAGGGTGTGGGATTCGACATCACCCTCACCAAGCGGGCCCAGGAGGCGATGGCGCAGGCGGAGCGGGCCAAGGCGGAGACGGCCCAGACGAGGGCCGAGGCGCTCGCCACCCACAACATCTGGTTGCAGCAACTCAACCAGGAGATGCGCCTGGCCAAGGAGGCGGCCGAGGCCGCGGCCCAGGCTCGGGCGACGTTTCTGACCACGATGAGCCATGAGCTGCGGACGCCGCTCAACTCGGTCATCGTCCTTGCCGGGCTGATGGCCGACGAGGAACTGACGCCGATACAGAACGACATGGTGCGGCGGATGCGCCTGGCGTCGGACAACCTGCTGGAGCTGATCAACGACGTCCTGGAGTTCAGCCGGCTGCGGGCGGGCCAGGTCGAACTCGACCAACGGACCTTCGACCTGCTGGCGTGGATCGAGAACACGCTCGAGATCGTGGCGCCCCGGGCGACCGAGAAGGGTCTGGAGTTGCGGCTGGTGATCGCCGGCGGCGTGCCCCGGACCCTGACCGCCGATCAGGGCCGGCTGCGCCAGGTCCTGATCAATCTCTTGGCCAACGCGGTGAAGTTCACCTCGAAGGGCTTTGTCGAGGTGCGGGTGTCGGCGACTCGGGTGCCCGAGGCCGCGGCGGGCTCGTCGGAGCGCGGCTGGGAGTTCGAGTGTGCTGTCCGGGATACCGGCATCGGGATACGGGCCGAGGATGCGGCCCTGTTGTTCGACGAGTTCCGGCAGGCGGACAGCGGCATCGCCCGGGAGTTCGGCGGCACTGGTTTGGGCCTGGCGATCTGCCGGCGGCTGTGCGAGGTCCTGGGCGGCCGGATCTGGGTCGAGCCGCAAGCCGGCGAAGGTGCGACGGTGGCGTTCACCTGGATGGCCGAGGCCGACGACGCCGC
>JAUTXM010000321.1 GCA_030838025.1 Acidimicrobiaceae bacterium | reverse complement strand
CGCGTCGTCGCGACCCGTTAGAGACCGGCAAACTCCCACATGACGACCCCCGGCCGTCGGGGCGCCCCGAGCCGTCGTTCGGCGTGTCTTCCGAGAGCGGGGCGGGCGATCCAGGGCGGTGCGGATGGATCCTTCTGGCGCGTGAGAGAACTCCATTCTGGGCTGCAACGGTTACTCGGAGTCGTCATCATGGAGACCTCTGCGCCGCCTGAGCTGCGGGACCGCAGCGATGACCGCGGTCGTAAGGGTGAGGATGATCAACGACTACGCGAACAGCGCACCTGTACAGACAGCACGGACCGGCGGCATCCGCGAATGCGAGCACGCAGCCGAAGCGGCGGACGGTCGCGTCGAAACCAACGCTGGGGCTTCTACCCATCGAACCTGGCCGACGACCGCCTGGGTGCTCATCGATGGGTTACCCGCTCGGCCAGCGCCAACCGACCGCCGCCGTTGCCGCAGCGCGGCATTGCCTCGCTCCCCGTGCAGCCAAGATCGGTTTTGGCCGGGAAAATGTCACTCTTGAAGCGGCTCAAGGATCCGCTCGACGACCCGTGTGCGCCGAAACCCGATCGTGTTGTCGAACTCGACGACCCAAGCCTTCTTCAGGAGCAGATGGGTGGGTCGTACGAGCGTTCCTGTCTGGCCACGGAGGAACCGGCCTCCGATCCTGACTCGATCCCCGACTATGACGCGATCGCCCACAGAGAAGACCATCAGCTACATCCTCCTGTCCGCGAACCTGCCATCGTCGTCGTGACCACCGGCGGCCACGGGAGTCTCCTAGCTTTGGGATCCAATGCAGTGGACGGCCAACTCCTTCGTCTGCCTCGACTGCGATCCGGGATGGATCGAGCCCGATGAGCCTCAGCCGATCACCTGCCCTACTGGCTGTGTGACTGCCCGCGTGCCGGTTCCGGCATCCCACCACGAACCGTCGCTCGGTACTCCTGGGTCGAGGTCAACGACGAAGCGCGAGGACGCCAGATCAGACGATCTGGGCCTCGGTGCGCTCGCGGTTGCAAGCGGTGTTAGCCACCTGCGCAGCGCAACGATGTGCCACCCTGGACGCAGTGGCGAATAATGGACCCGGCGAGAACACATCGGTTCGGCGCCCATTGGAGCACGACGCTATCAACCTAGAGCTCGACCAGCCCCGCCGATGAAACTCGGCGAGATTCGGCCTCGGTGGGCGGCGTGGTTCGTCGTCGTGCTGTCGCTGGTGGGGGCGGAGCTGCGCTACCGGTCGTTCTTCGAGAGCTATCCCGTTGTTGGAGCAGCCGTAACGATTATGGCGCTCGGCGGCTGTCTGATCGCGGTAATGGTCAAGAGACACGACTTCATGGTGGACAGCGTCGAATCTCAAGGGCCGCCCTACATCCAGGCGAACCTACGCTTTGACGCTATGCCATATGACTGGCAACGCCTCATATGGTCTGCGCTGGACAAGAAGGCCCAGAAGCTCGGCGATTTGAGAGTCAATGTCACTGCCGAGCACGAATGGCTGACGATCAGAAGGGTCTGGAACCCGTCGCGCTCATTCGAGCCTCTCGAAGCGCGCTATCCCCTCGGCGCGATCACCGATGTCGTTGTCGGCCAGTCGGTAATGGGCTTGATCGGTTCGACCTTGACCTTCAAGCTGGCGGGTGGCGACGTGCGTTTTGACGTTCAAACCGACGCCAAGGCCGCCGAAGTACTGGCCCAACGTTTTCGCCAGGAAGCCACGCACGCACGCAGTTCCGATGCGGCGCCACCATTCACTCTGCAGATCACCCGCTAACGAGTCATGGCCCGAATCGTGAGCAGATCACCCGCTAGCGGGTCACGGCCCGAATCGTGAACTTGCCCGCCACAGGGTCCGCTTCGTTGAGGCGGCCGGGTAGCGAGCGACGCTGTGGCATTGGCGCCGCGAAACGCCCGCAGCCTGAAGGCTCAACGGTGCGATCCCTGGTGGTAGCCGGCTTGGCAACGGCGACGGCATCGACTTGGGACTCGGGCCATTGACCGTGGCAGTCACGATTGCTCGGCCGACGAGGACTGTCAAGGACTCGCGCCACGCCGTGGCGGGGTAGGCCGGCGATCGCCGAGGTGTAGGCGCGGTCGCAAATTCAATCTGAGGCCAAGTCCGAGCGGCGGCGGGCCACGTGCCGGCGAACATAACAACGATCCGATCTGTCAACGACGCCGTCTGGCCGCCCACAAATATTCGGCGATCGGTACTCCGGACGTTGACCAGGCCCCGGGTCGACTTCACTTCACCAGCCGCAGCGACCGGTAGCCGGCGACGAGTTGCGCCACCTCCCTTTCCACGTCGAAAGAGAAGTTGCCGTGGACGCCGACGTTCTCGTTGTGGGCGGGAGAGGCCTGGGCCAGTACCTCGTCGTCGACTTGGTCGCCTTCGGCCAACCGTGTCTGGTCAGGCGAAGGTGGGCAGGATTCCGTGCTCGTGGAGGAATTCCGCCAGGCCGTCGACCAGTGGCAGCGTTGCCACGTGGACCAACGGGACCCACGCCGCCTCGGCCGCGTCGTCCCCCGCCTTGGGTGGATCGGTGGAGAGCACCGTCACCATGAAGTCGAGGATCAAGAAGTGGTAGTCGTCGCCGATGCGCTCCACCCAGCCGACGAACTGGTCGCATATCGCCTCGAGATTGGTTTCCTCGGCCAGTTCTCGCACCACCGCTTCGGCCAGGGTCTCCCCTCGCTCGACCCGGCCCCCAGGGACCGACCAGCGGCCACCCGCCGGACCATGGCCACGGCGGATCATCAGGAGCTGGTCGTCGGCCACGGCAATGGCGCCGACACAGACCTCCGGGTGATCAGCCATCGCCTTTGAGTCGCCGGTGCATCACGAGTAGCCGAGCCGTGAACCCCGATTCCTCGAAGAAGTTCTTGGTGGCCCGGGCTCCGGGCAGCGCCAGGGCGTCGGCCCCGGCGCAGCCCTGCTCCTCGAACCACGCGATGACGAGGTTGGCCATGGCCTCCCCCACCCCGACCGAACGAGCGTCGAGCTCCACGAACAGGTCTTCGATGACACCCAGCCGCTCACCGTCGGGAAGCTCGTCGATTCGGCCCGCGGCGTAGCCGACGACAAACTCGTCGATGGTCCCGACCCAGACCGTACGGTCGGGATCGCTGATCTCGGTACGCAACGACGCCTCGACGGGGTTCCGCCAGGCCTCGCGGAGGAACAACAGGTTGGCGCCCCGGAACTGGAGCAGCTCCTCCTTGGCCTGGAGGTACAGCTCCGCCAGCCGGGCCACGTCGTCGGCCGTGGCCAGCCGCGCCCCTTCCACCGGCTCAGGTCCGTCCGGTCTGAAGTTGTGCGATCTTGGTCAAGATGGTGCGCCGGCCCCGGCCCGCCGCCTCGTACGTGCGCACCGCTTCCAGTTCGGGCGGGGCCAGACCGGCCAGCCGCTGGACGACCTGGGACGCCGACAGCGAGTCGTAGCCGGGGATCGCCAGCTCGGCGCTGTCGAGGGTCGACCGCGGCGCAGTCCGAACGCGGGGGCCGCCATTGGCCGAGGGAGCCCCTCGGTCGACCCGCAAGGAGTCCCCCGCCGGAGCCCCTCGGTCGACCCGCAAGGAATCCGCCGTCGGAGCCCCTCGGTCGACCCGCAAGGAGTCCCCCGCCGGAGCCCCTCGGTCGACCCGCAAGGAGTCCCCCGCCGGAGCCCCTGGGTCGACCCGCAACGAGTCGGCCGTGGCGACCTCGCCGGGCTCGACGTCTGAGCCGGAGCTGCGACCGACTTCCTCTCGGGCCTCACGGGCGGCGCGCTGGCGGGTCTCGGGTGCGACCTCGGCGCTCGGGGGCGACGGGCTCGCCGAGGAAACCGGCGGGGGTGGCCCAGGAAGGAGGCCGAAGCTCACGAGGGTCTCGGAGACGATCTTCTGCCCGTGGCGCGAGGCATGCTCGCCGACCATCTTGGCGATGCCGACTTGGCGACCGACGCGGGTGCGGCCCTTGTCCACCCACTCGGGAAGGGCGTCCTTGGCCGCCAAGGCCAGCCCGACGGGACCGAAGAACGCCAGGTTGAGGACCTGCTTGATGGGTGATTGGTCGTGGCTCACGTCGGGTCTCGGATTCACCTTACGGTGGTTCGGACGATCAATACGTCACACGGTGCGTGGTGCGACACTTTGTTGGGCACATTCCCCAGCAGGAAGCGGCTGGCGGAATTCATACCCTTCGAGCCCACCACGATCACGTCCGCGCTTCGCGCTTCGGCCACCCCGACCAGGGCATCGGCGGGATCGCCGGCCTCGGCGATGATGTGCACCAGCTCGGGGCGCACACCCTGCTCGGACGCGAGCCGCGCCGCGTCCGCGACGTGTTGGGCGGCGGCGGCCGAGTCGGTGACGGCCCATTCGAGATCCTCGGGGACGTCTTCGACGGCGGTGGAGGAATGGTTGGGCTGGAAAGCGGTCACGATGAGCAGCTCGCTTCCGCACGCCGCGGCCAGCGCCGCGGCGTGGGCGACGGCGATCGACGCGGTCGCCGAGCCATCGGTCCCAACGACGATGCGCGCGTAGGTCAAACGCAATCCCGGCAGACCATGGCCTCGCGATCGGCCAGTTGGCTGGGGTGTTTGACAAGGAAACACGACTGGCACACGAACTCGCCCGGCTGCTTGGGCAGCACCTTGAGCGGGCTGTCGGGGCGGTCGTCGCTGTCCGGGGAATCCTCGTCGTCGTCATCGTCGTCATCGGCGACGACCAACCGCTCCTTCAGGATCACGTCCAGGCTGGCCTCGACATCGTCGGAGTCGGCCTCCTCCTCGTCGTCGTCCTCCTCTTCCTCTTCGCGCGGGGCCGCGACGACGTGCGCCGGTCGAGGCGGCTCGGCCAGGACGACATCGACATCGACATCGTCGAGCACCTCGTCGTCGAGCACCTCGTCGTCGTCGTCGTCGAGCGGCTCGTCGTCGAGGTCGACCTCGTCGAGATCGTCATCCAGCTCTTCAAGTTCCGCCTCGTCGGGGTCCTCAGGAGCCTCGCCATCGTCGGCGAGGACATCCTCGTCGAGATCGTCGTCTGCCATGCCCATTCGCATCCTTCGGCCGCGGTCGGTGCGGGATGATAGGCCCACGCGCGTGGGTTTGGTTACACGGAAGCGACTTCGTTGTCTACGGGGCCGGGGGCACGGTCGTCGTGCCCTGCGGAATGGCGGCGCCATCGGCGCCCGAAGCTGCCCCACCACCGGTGTCGAAGGTGGCCTGGACGTCGTCCACCCGCCAGTGGCCCGCCACCTTCAGGAGGGTCAGCTGGACATAGGGCTCCAACGCATGGGTCCCGGTCAGGCTGGTCACGGTGATTTGGACCAAGACGACCGTCGTGGCCTTGCCGGAGTCGACCGAACCCACCCACACGCCTTGGACCGAGCCCGTCCCCCGGTTGTGCTCGGCGACGTATGCCTGCTCGAAACCCGCGAAGCCGGACTCGAACTGGTTTTGAAACGAGCCCGTGGAGTTGGCCAGCACCGATTTCTTCCAGACGTCGAGGTGCTGGTAGTCGTAGGTCGTGAGCGCGGCGATGGTCTTTCCAGAGACGTCGCGCAGTTCCGCGCCACGGTCGCGTTCGGCCTGGAGGGCACTTCGCTGCTGCAACGCCAAGACGGCGAACACCAGCGCCGCCAGGGCGAAGACCACGCAACCGACGAGTGACCAGCGCGCCGCCAGGCTGCCCGAGGCGGGGACGCGGACCGCTCCGGGATGGTCGACGGTCGTCGGGGCGGGCGGGTCGGGGTCGAGCGGCTCGGCCGACAACTCGGCGAAGGACGCCTCGACCCCCGCCGCTTCCTCGGGGGCTACGGCGCTCGTGCTCCGCCCGATGATCGTCCCACCGGTCCGGCCGGTGAGCGGTTCGGTCATGGCGTCGTCCGGGTCGAACGCCGGCGATGAGTCCATGCCAGGGCGAACAGGACCAGGCAGACGCCGGTGACGGCATCGGCGGCCGGTGCCGGGAGCTCGCCCGACAGCAGCGTGAACCGCGCCGAGATGTTGGTCGGGCGGTAGTCAGCGGCGACGGGACGCAGGGCGCTGGTGCAGCCCGGGATGGCTGCCGACGCCGGGAAGGTGTGGACCGGGTTGTAGAGCACGGCCGGGTTGTTGGAGTTGAGCGTGAGGCCGACCCGCAACCACGCCCCGTTGAGACCGGTCCCCGAGGGGCCCGAATCGAAGTCCACGCTGTCGTTGATGCCCGCGAACGCCTTCGGCCCCACGTCGAGCAGCGTGCTCAACTCCTTCAGCTTCCGCGGCGTGGACGTGAGGTCGAGCACGGGGTTCAGGCCCTTCAGGGTGCAGTCGAGGTTGCCTTGGGCAGCGGCCACCAAGTTAGCGACGGACAGGAACAGCGGGTTGGCGGTGTCCAGCAGATGGTTGGTCGTGGGTTGGATCGACTGGAGGGTCGCCGCCACCTGGGTCAGGTCCACCAGCGATTGGTCGAGCGACGCTCGGTGCTGGGTCACGGTGTGCACCAGCTTGGTGCTTTTGGCGAGCAACTGGTCGATGGCACCGGTGCGAGTCACCAGGGCCCCCGAAAGGCGGTCGCCCGATTGGATCAGCGAGCGCAGGGAATCGGCGGTCCCCGCCAGCGCCACCGACAGGTTGGCCACCAGCGACTGGAGTTGGTCGGCCGGGATCGACTTCAGCAAGCCGGTCGCGGACTGCAACAGCTCCGAGAACTGGACAGGCGTGGTGGTGTACCCGTACTCCGGGTGGGCGTCGTCCTTGCGGGCGGGAATCTTGAAACCCGTCTGGTAGTAGGGGCCGTGGGTACCGGCGAAGCCCACCGGCGGCTGGAAGTTGATGTACTGCTCGCCGATGGTCGATTTCAGATCGAGGTGGGCGACCGAACCCGCGGGGATGAAACGGCCCTTCATCATGTCCATGTGCACGATCGCGCCGCCGTCGGCCGGGTCACGCGACACGCTCGACACCTCCCCGTAGGGCACGCCCAGGTAGTCGACTTCGTCGTGGGACACCAGGCCGTTGGCATCGGTGAACGCCGCGCTGAGCTGGTAGGGGTGGGTGATCTGGCCCACGGTGATGATGGCTCGGGTGGCCTCGAACAGCAGGACCGCGAACAACGCCACGAAGAAGATCAGGTTCAGCCGGACTCGCGACCGCCTCATTTCGGGGACCTCGGGTCGAGCAGGAACGGGACCACCCGCAAGTAGATCCCGCCGTAGTTGCCGTAGATGCCCTTCGGGAAGTCGACCGAGAACCGCTGCAGCCAGTCGAGCAGGACCTGAAGATCCCCGAGCGAGCTGACGACGGTGGCGGTGACCGCGTCGACCTGCTTGATCTCCCGATCGATGTCGGCCTGATATTTGTTGAGGCTGTAGTCGGCCGCCTCGGCCAAGTGGGTGAGCGACGCCAGGGCGGTGACCGCCTGGTTGCGGTCCTGGGCCAGCAGGGTCGTCGTGGCGGCCAGATTGCTCAGCAAGTTGGACAGGTCCGGTGCCCCGGCCGCCAGTGTCTGGGTGGCGTGATCGAGGCTGTCGATCACCTGGCCGATTTCCTTGGTCCGGGTGGCCAAGGTGCCCGAGATCTGGTTGAGGTCGCCGATCAGGGCCCCCAGCTGGGGGCCCCGGCCACCGAAGCCCTGGGCACCGGTCGCCACGATCGTCTGGACATCGGTCGCCGTCACCGCGCCCAGCAGCTTGACGGCGGTGTCGGCGACGACCTCGAGCTCGGGCTGCTGGACCGAGTTCGGGACCTTGTCGCCGTTTTGCAGGAAGGGCGCCTGGCTCGGCGAGGCGAGCGGCCGCAGTTCGACGAAGCGCTCGCCCAGTAGTGACGTGGTGCGCAAGATGGCCTCGGAGTTCCTGGGGATCTTGATGCCATTGTTGATGCGCAGCTTGACTTCCGACTGGAAGTCCTTGGTCAGGGTGATCTTGCTGACCGTCCCCACGCGGAGGTCGGCGACCTGCACCCCGCCCCGGCTCTGCAGGTCGCCCGAGTCGCGGAAATAGGCCGTGACCGTGTAGCCGCCACTACTGCACGCCGACAGCAGGGTGGCCACGAGGATCGCGGCGAGGACCAGCGCCGTCACTCGGCGCCGCGAGGCGGTCACCACAGTTGCCCCAAGACGTCATGGGCCCACCCCGCGAGGGTCGCCAGCGGGCCGGTGGCGGAGGCGGGTGGCGACGAGGGGGCGGTCATGCCGTAGCCGGCGACCCGGGGTGTCGCGGCGCCGCCACTGCCGATCAAGTTGAGCACCGCCGCCAGCGGGCTGGCGGGCTGCGACGAGGCACCGAACGCCTTCTGGCCCGTCGCAGGCGCCTTGGTCGTCGGGACGGTGCGGGCGGCGCTTCCGGCCTGGCCGTTGCCCTTGGCGGCGGTTCCGGTGCCCCCAGCAGGCGTGGCCGGCGTCGCCCCGGCGGGTGCCGTGAGGCCCAAGGGCAGCTGAATGCTCCCGGCGGCGCATTGGGGCAGCACGTCGAGCAAGGGGATGGCGAGGCACAGCGGCAGTCCCAGCGCCTGCAGCAGTCCGTTGACGGTCGACCCGAGGCTGTCACGCAGGTCGATGCGGTGGTAGGTGGGGTTGTAGGCGGCAATGAATCCCGCCTTGCCGTCGAGGTTGGGACCGGCGACGAGTTGCGGGAGGGAGGACAGGAGGGTCGAGACGTTGGTGAGGTTGCCGTCCAGCGTCTGCACCAGGTCGGACAGCGACTTGATGTCCTCCTGCAGCGGCGCCGCGTGCGCGGTGACCAAGTCGAGGGCGTTGGTCGACACGCTGGCCAGGCTGGTGACGAGGCTGGCGATGGTGCCCCGCTCCTGGGCCAGGAGCGAGGTGGTCTGGGCGAACAGGTCCATCACCTTGCCGAGCTGTGACTCACGCGTGTCGAGCACGGTGGTGAACTGCTGCAGGTTGTCGATCAGGGCGACGAGCTGCTGGTCCTTGTCGGCCAAGGTGTTGGTGATGCCGGACAGGCTGCGGATGGCGTCGTTGACGTTCTGACCGTTTCCCGTCAGGTCGTCGTTGAGGTTGGTCACCAGGCGGCCGGTGGCCTGCGGATCCAGCGACTTGAGCAGGTCGTTGACCGCCGAGAGGGCCTCGTCGGGCTCTACGGGGACCGACGTGCGGTCGACGGGGATGATGCGCTGGTCCTCGGCGGCGGGGTCGAGGCGGGGCTGGCCTTCCACCCAGGCGGGGAACAGCTGGACGTAGCGGGCGCCGAGCAGCGACTGGGGCACGATGACGGCCTTGACGTCCCGAGGCAACGGAACGCCCTTGCGGACCGAGAACGAGACCCGGACCTGATGGTCGTCGATGACCTTCACGGACTGGACGTGGCCCACGGTCATGCCCAGCACCTTGACCTCGGCCTGGGAGTAGAGGGACACGGTGTTTCTGAAGATGGCGACCAGGTGGTCGCTGGCGGTCCCGCCGAAGCTGCAGCTCGAGAGCAGGGCGGCGAGGAGCAGCGTTGCCAGACCGCAGGACACAACGCGGGTCGCCCGCGGCGCGGCCCCCCGGCGGGGCGCCACGGGGCGCCAGCGGGTACCGGGCCGGCCCTTTTCCCCCGTCCTGTTCTTCATGGCGCCGGCACCGCCAGGGGCAGATGGAGGGCGCCGAGGGTCTTGATCAAGGCGGTGCACAAGGCGTCGAGGGGCGTCCCGTCGGGTTGGCCCTTCAGGGCGGCCACGCAGCCCAACACGTCGAAGCCGATCGTCTTGATGTACACGTCCTGCCACGGGCCGTGGGCCGTGGCCAGCGCCATCGAGTTCACGCCGGGGCCCAGGGCGGCCAGGATGTTGTTGATGTCCGACTCGTGGGCCGCGATGGCACCGAGCGTGGGGTGCAGTCGGGTCAGGATGGCATCGAGGGTCGCCTTGTTGGTCGCGATGACCCGGTCGAGCTGGGCCACGGCGCCGTTGGCGGCGTTCAACCCGACTGCAATGTCGTTTCGGCGCTGCTGGAGGTTCAGCAGAATGCCCTGGCTCTGGTCGATGAGGCTGACCAGGACCTGATCCTTGGCGTTCAGCTGCTTGGACAAGGTGGCGGCCCGATCGAGCAGCTCCCGCACCTGGGCGTCACGGGCGTTCAGGGTGTCGGAGATTTGGGTCACCGACGTGAGCAGGGTGGTGATCTGCTCACGTTTGCCCTGGGTGACGCCGGCCAGCTCCTTGATCAGCTGGTTGAGCTTGGCGGTGTCGGTGGCCTGGATGTTGGTCGTGGCCTTGGTGAAGAGGCTGAAGATGTCGAAGGGGATCTCGGTGCGGTCGATCGGGATCACCCGGGCCGAGGGCGGGAGGGTGTTGAGGAACGGCGCCGTGGCGGCCCCGGTCAGGCGGACCGCTCGGGCCCCGAGGAGTGTTTCGAGGATGATGTGGGCCTGGGTGGAAGGGCCCAGGTGGATGCCGTTGTGCACGTTCAGGCTGACCCGGACGCAGCCCGCCTCGGCGCCCTGGATACCGATGAAGTTCGGGTCGGGGGACTTGCGGGCGCAGGGTCCCGCCTGGTGGACCGCTTCGACCTTGGTCACGCGCCCGACCCGGACGCCGGCCAGGAGGACGTAGTCGTTGGTCTGGATGCCACCGGAGTCGACGAAGACGGCCTCGACGGAATAGCCGTGCTCGAGCAGGTGCTTCACGCCGACGAGAAGGGCGCCGCCGACGAGCATCACGATCACCAGCACCGAGGCGATGCCGACGACGAAGGGGTTGCGGTCCCGGAACGACTTGATCGCCACGGCTAGCCCCCTCCCCCGCTGCCGTCAGGGCTGGAGCCGGCGTTGGCCAGGGCACCAAGGAAGTCGTTGATGCCGACCCCTGTCGGGGTGGCGGGATTGGCGGCGGTGCCGAGTGCGGGGCCGGGGGTGGCGCTGGTGGCGGCGCCGGCCGTCTTCGGGCTCGCGGCCTTGGGCGCGGCGCCGTTTGGGGCCGTGGTCGGGTTGGTCGCGGCGGCCCCCGGGCCAGGGTTGTTGAGCGGGGTGTTGCAGGGGATGGCAGCGTCGATGCCCGGAAGCAGCTGGACCGAAAGGCAGGGGGCGGTGAGGGCGAGGAACTGGCCCACGTTGCCCAGCGCCAGGAGGCTGCGAGAGGCGTTGGGGAAGCCGGCCAGGATCGCATTGATGGTCGGCAGCCGGCCCACGACGACGTTGAGCACCGTGTTGAGGTTGGTGAGGATGCGGTCGATCTGGGCCCGGTTGGCGGACAGCAGCCGGTCGAGGTTGGTCGAGACGGTGCCCAGGTTGGTGATGGCGTCGTCGACGATCTTGGTGTTGCTGCTGAACGTCGAGGAAATGGCGACGAGGTTGTCCAGGACGGTCTTGATCTCCTGATCACGGTTGGAAACCGTGGCCGCGACCGTGTTGACATTGCCGACCAGGCGACCGATGGCGTCGTCGTGCGTCGCCAGGCTGGCGGTGACGTTGGCCAGGTTGTCCAGCGCCTGGGTGAGGTTCTGCTCGTTGCCCGACAGCGCACCTGAGACGGCGTCGACGAATTGGTTGATCTGGCCCGGGTCGAGCACGTTGATGATGGGGCCCAGCCGGTTGAACAGCTCGCCGATGTCGACCACCGAAATGGTGTGGACGACGCGGTCACCGCTGCGCAGCACCGTCGGGGCGGCATGGGCCGCGTCGGGTGGCGTCAGGTAGAGGTAGCGCTGGCCGAGCAGGTTGCGCCAGCGGATCGAGGCCTCGGTGTTGTTGGGCAGCCGGACGGTCTTGTGGACCGAGAAGCGCACCTGGGCCCGGCCGGCGCCGTTGTTGGGGCCGTCGACCACCTTGATCGAACTGACCTTGCCGACGATCACGCCCGCGACCTTGACCGAGTCGCCGGCATTGAGGCCCGTGACGTCGTCGAAGTTGGCCGAGAGGCTGTAGTCGCGGTGGAGGAACCAGAGGTGGCTGGGCCGGATGTTGCCGATCGTGAAGGCCAGGTAGACGGTGAGGGCGAGGCAGACCGTGACGAAGGCGACCAGCTTGGTCCCCGTGAAGCGGGTCACTTGAGCAGCCCCCCGACCAGCTTGAGGAGGTTGTTGACCCCCTTGACGACCTGGGGCAGGCCGGGGTTGCTGGCTCCTGGCGCCCCAGTGGTGGGGCTCGCGGGAGCTCCGCCCTTGGTGGTGGCGCCGGCGGCCGCGGCTGCGCTGGCCCCGGCGGCTCCCGTCTTCGGCACTGCGCTGGCCGCGCTGGCCGCGCTGGCCGCGCTGGCCGCGTTGGCTGCCGCCGCCGCGGCCGCCGCGGCCGCCTTGGATGCCGGCTGGCCGGTCGGGGTGCAGGGCGCCACCTGGCCGAACGGGCAGCCGCCGCCCAGGACCAGCTTGATGGCGCCCAGCACCGTGCCCGGACCGTAGGGAACGTGGCCGATCTCGGTCAGCATCTGCACGAACTGGCGGATTCCCACGATGGTGGGGTCGACCTCGCTCAGCCGGGGGATGAGCGTGCTCAGGACCTGGCCGCCCTCGAGGATCAGCTTGTCCTGGGTCGCCCGGTT
>JAUTXM010000274.1 GCA_030838025.1 Acidimicrobiaceae bacterium | reverse complement strand
CAGGTCGGCCAGGGAAAACATCCGGTGTTGGAATCCCGTGATGCCCACCAACGAGTGCTGCCGCCCGGGGCGCGCCAGCCACCGGTTCAGCGCCACCTGGATGTTGACATGCTCGTACGAGGGCCACGTCTCGCCGACGACCGGTATCGCCGGGGCGCCCGCGCCGAGATGCCCGGCCAGTACCTGGGCGACGGTCACCGGGGGCTTGACCCGAGCCGAGGTGGCGGCGGCCCGCAGCAGGCGCTGACCGAGGCGCCGGATATCGCCCAGTTCGAACCGGGCCGGTGGCGCCCCGCCGCCATCGCTTGCCGCGGTCGCAAACTGGTACAGCTCGGCGGAGGGAGGCCCACCGCCCGAGGACACGATCCAACCGCCAGATCCCTGGTACATGACCTCCACTGTGGTGCCCGAGGGGCGCGGCAGCAAACGGAATTGACCTGGGGAAATGCCGCCCGAAACGCCCCTGAGGATCGGTTTGACGGCCCGGCCGGCGTGGGTACAGGAGCGTCGACGTATCGGCGGACCCGTGAAATCTTCGTCACGTCGCATTCGTCACGGGAAATCGGTCGATCGCGCAGGAGACTGGTCGGGGTGAGCCAGCCAACTCACCCCGATCAGAGCCTCCCTCTCGGCGGATCAGCAGTGAGGACGACAGGTGAGAGGATCCCAGCCGTGACCGAACCAGCCGGAGGTGAGCAGCCAAGGCGTGGGGCGATCTTCGTCAACCCGGGCTCGGGACCCAATGCCACCTCGGCCGAGGAATTGCGCTCGCTCTTCCCCGGCCATCAGGTCGAGGAGTGCCCGCCCGACCAACTCGTCGAGACCATCAAGAAGGCCATGGCGGCCGGATGCAGCTTCGTGGGCGCCGCCGGCGGCGACGGCACCATCCGCACGGTGGCCGAGCAACTGGTCGGCACCGAGGTGCCTCTTCTGGTGATTCCCGCCGGCACCCGGAACCACTTCGCCAAGGATGTCGGCATCGAAGACGTCGATGCGGCTCAAAAGGCGGCGACTGGCCGGGTCATCTTGGTCGACGTAGGACGAGTCAACGGCAAGTGCTTCGTCAACAATTCGAGTATCGGCGTGTACCCCAAGATCGTGATCCGCCGGGAGCTGCACCAACGCCGGCTGCGCAAAGGGGTCGCCAACGTGGTGGCGGCCTACGAACAACTACGCGACGGCGGCCGGGTCAACGTCGAAGTGGACGGCGTCACCCACTGTGCCTGGATGGTCTTCGTCGGCAACGGAACCTACGGCGAGGGTCTGCTCGACTTGGGTGACCGGCAGAGCGTGGACGACGGCGTGCTCGATGTCCGCGTCGTTCGGGCCGACCGGCCCCTCTCGCGGCTGCGCATCGTGGGCGCTGTGGTGCTCGGTCGCCTGGCCCGCTCCCCGCTGGTGCTGCGCTGGCAAACGGTGGCGACGGTGTGCGACCTCAACCGCAGGCGGGTCGAGGTGGCCCTCGACGGAGAGGTCGAAGACCTGGGCACGCCCCTGCGCTTCGAGTGCCTTTCCGGGGCGCTGCGCGTGCTGGTGCCGTGAAGAGTGCCGTGAAGAGTGCCGTGCGGGGCCGATAGCGGTGCGCGCCTTCGGATGCCCCCGGTGCGGCCAGTTGGTGTATTTCGAGAATGTCGAGTGCCTCCGCTGCCGGGCGGGCCTGGGTTTCAATCCCGAGACCCGCGAGATCGTGCGGGTGGCCGACGCCGCCGAGGCATCGGTCCTGCCGACCGCCTCTCGGTGCGCCAACCGTTTCCTGGCGGGCTGCAACTGGATCCTGCCCAACCCCGATTCCGGCGAGCTGTGCCGGTCGTGCCACCTCACCCGCACCCGCCCCGGCAACGCCGAGCTGGCGGGCGATCCCCAGGTGTTAGGGCGGTTCGTGCGGGCCGAAGCGGCCAAGCGGCGGCTGGTGTTCCAGCTACTCGAGCTGCGACTGCCCCTGGTGTCGCGTCACGAGGACCCGACGTTGGGCCTGGCGTTCGACTTCCTGGTGAAGCAGGCTGACCCGATCACGATCGGCCACGCCGACGGCGTGATCACCATCGACCTGGCAGAGTCCGACGACGCCTATCGCGAGCGCATGCGGGTGCAGCTCGGTGAGCCCTACCGCACCATGCTGGGCCACCTTCGCCACGAGGTGGGCCACTACTACTGGCAGGTGCTGGTGTCGGAGAGATCCGGCGTCGTGGAGGGCTTCCGTAGCCGCTTCGGTGACGAGCGGGGCGACTACCAGCAGGCGTTGGAGCGCCACTACGACAAGGGACCCACGCCGGGATGGGCCGACGACCACGTCAGCGTCTATGCCGCCGCCCATCCGTGGGAGGACTGGGCCGAGACGTGGGCCCATTACCTGCATATCCGCGACACGTTGCAGACCGCAGCGTCGCACGGCGTGATCGTGGCCGGGCCACGCTTCGCGCACCCACCCGCCGATGTCTCCGTCGATCCGCAACAGGACCCCTCGCTCCGGGCCAGGCCCACGATGGACGCCCAGGAGAACTTTGACGAGATCCTTGGTGACTGGCTTCCGCTCACCTACGCCCTGAACGCCATCAACCGCAGCATGGGCAAGGATGACCTCTATCCCTTTGTCCTCAGCCCCAAGGTCGTCGAAAAGCTGCGCTTCGTGCACCAGCGGGTGCTCGACGATCGACCGAGCGCCGCCACGACGGGTCCAGGAGACTCAGGCCGGCAAGTCGTCGCCTAGTAGGCGGCGACTTGGCTAACTTAACTTAACCCCGTTCCACCGAAGAAATAGGTGTGTAGATCGGTTGGCTATCACGTAGAAGTGCCCCCTGACCTGGGAGGATGGCGGTTACCAAGCCAGCCATGACCCCTAGTTCGGAGGGCACTTTCTTGATGCCAGCATCGCACACTCTCGACCGGCTCGCGGTGACCTTCGACGACAGTCACGCGGTGGCTGACGCCGGGCTGATCCTGCCCGCGACGTTGGCCCAGCATCTGGGTCTGCGAGGCTTGTTCGACGCCCATGTCGATCTGGGTTCGGCGAGAGGTCACGCCCATGTCGGCGACAAGGCGATGACGTTGATCCACTCGGCGTTGGCCGGTGGCGACAGTATCGACGACGCGGACGTGTTGCGTTCGGCTGCGACCGAGTCGGTCCTGGGCCACGTCGTCCTGGCCCCGTCCACGCTGGGGACGTTCCTTCGGAGTTTCACTTGGGGCCACGCCCGCCAGCTTGACGTCGTCTCGGCCATCGCATTGCAGCGGGCGTGGGCCGCGGGCGGCGGCGTCGGTGACGGCGTGGCGGTCACGATCGACGTCGACTCGAGCATCGTGGAGACCTACGGGCTGGCCAAACAAGGCGGCGCCAAGTTCACCTACAACCACGTCCGCGGCTATCACCCCCTGTTCTCGGTGATGGCGGGGACCGGTGACGTGGTGCATTGCCGGCTGCGGGGCGGCAACGCCCATGCCGGACGCGGTGCCGCCTCGTTCCTGACCGAAACCTTCGGGCGGGTCCGCGACGCGGGGGCGACCGGGCCGATGGTGTTGCGGGCCGACTCCGGTTTCTACAGCCACCAAGTCGTCGACGCGTGCACCGCCGCCGAGGTCAAGTTTTCGATAACCGCCAAGCTGTACAAGGGTTTGCACACCCGCGTCGCCGCGATCGCCGACGACCAGTGGACCCCGATCCCGTACTTCTGTGACGGAGCCGATGTCGCCGAGATCGAATACCGGCCCTTCGGGACCAAGGGAACCAAGGCGTGCCGGCTGATCGTGCGGCGCACCAAGCCCACCCCGGGCTCGCAGCTGGCGTTGCTCGCCACCTACGCCTACCACGCTCTGATCACCAACCGGGAAGGCCCGACGATCCACATCGAGGCCGACCATCGCCGTCACGCCGAGATCGAGAACACCATCCGGGACCTCAAATACGGGGTCGGGTTGAACCACCTGCCGTCGGGGCGTTTCGGGGCGAACGCCGCCTGGCTGGCCCTCAACGTGATTGCCCACAACCTGGCCCGCTGGACCAGCCGCCTCGGCCTGGGCGAGACACTGATCGCCACCGACACCTTGCGCCGACACCATCTCCGTCTCCCGGGCCGCCTCACCATCTCCGCCCGCCGGCCGAGCTTGCACCTGCCGCAGCACTGGCCGTGGGCAGCGGAGTTCATTGCCGCCCTGGCCAATCTCCGGGGCATTCCCCTCACCACCTGAGAAACTCCGAAACAGGCGGCGCCGCCCACCACCGGCCGCCCCGCCGACAACAACAACTCCCGGAAGCCTTGGACCAACGCGGGCCACCTCACGAAAACTTCACGCCGTCAACTACCAACGCCCCCCGAACGACACACCATTAGCCAACGCCGACGGCGACCCTATCCGTCGGTGGATTCGGGCTTAACTAACCCGCCTTTGGTAGGGGTCTAGGTCTCTGGCAGGAGTTTGACAGCCGCTGGCGGTGTCAGATCCCTACCAGAGACCTAGACCCCTACCAGACCTTCGGCCGGCCTACTCGTGCGGGGTGGCGGGGTCGGCGGCGCCGTCGAACCGTCCCGGTCCGTGCGGGTCGTGGGGTCAGACGGGGCGTTCTGGGTCGCTGGGCCATAGCTCCCTGTAGACCGCCGTACCCAGGAGCGAACCTGTGGCCTCCGGTGCGTTTGTGTTCGGGGGTTGGGTGGGCGGCGGCCGCCCGGGTCGCAACCGGGGAGGGTAGGTGTCGCCCTTTAGGCACACGTTGCTTCCTCGGAAGCAGCAGGGGGCTGGGGGCGCTTGGCAATCGGGTGGCGGGCCGCATGATCGTCCGGGCGCCCGGGCATAGAGTTCAGTGATGTCCGCGCTCGGTTGGCTGATCCTCGTACTCGTGCTGATCCTCATCGCCGTTGCGACGTTCGTGGTGCTGCGCTTGCGCAGCCGGACCGGTCGCGTGATCGCGACCCGAAAGCCCAAGCAGTGAAGCTGCTCATGATGGCGTCGAGCATCAACGGGCTCCCGGTGGTGACGGTGCACGGTGGCGAAGATGTCGCCGAGGTTCGTGACGTCATCTACGACCCAGAAGCGGGCCGGTTGGTCGGCTTGACCCTCAACAAGCGGGGGTTCTTGTCGGGGCGCCGGCGAGAAGTGCTGCCGGCCGAGACCATCCACGCCATCGGGCGCCATGCCGTCATGGTGATGGACGAGTCCAGCCTGGTGGTGCCCGAAGCGGCCCCCGACGACGTGGCCAGTCCGGCGACGGAACGCAACGTGCTGGGCAACGACGTCCTCACCGAAGGAGGAGAGAGTCTCGGCAAGGTCCAGGATCTGGTCCTCGTGGTAGGCAGCGCCGGCGAGGTGGTCGGCTACCGAATCGAAAAAACCGATGGCGGTACGGGCTACATCCCGTTGCCGGCGCAACTGGCGGTGTCGGGATCGGCCCTGGTCGTGCCCGAGGTGACCAAGGACTTCGTTCGCGACGACCTCGTCGGCCTCGGCGCGGCAGTCGACGACTTCCGGGCCCGGCTGGGGCTCACGTGAGCGAGTCGTTCCGCCAATCCTTGGGCCGCAAGGTGGTGAGCCGGGCGACCGCGCACGAACTCGGCGTCGTCGCCCACCTGTTGCCCGCCATCGATTGCCGCAGCGTGGCCGCCATCGTCCTCGGCCGGGGTAAGAAGGCGCAGTTGGTGGATTGGGACCACGTGAGCGGGTTCGGCGCTGATGCCGTGATGGTCGCCGACGACGCGGCGCCACACTCACCGAGCGACCAACGGGAGCAGGCCGCGGCGAACGGCAAACTCGAACTGCTCGGCAAGCGAACGCTGTCGGAGTTGGGCAACGAGCTCGGTACGGTGATCGACGTCCTCTTCGACCCCGTAAGTGGGATCGTGGAGGCCCTGGCCGTCGCCGGTCGCCAGATCCCCGCCGATGCCCTGGTCGGTGCCGGCTCCTACGCCGTGGTGATCGACGCCACCCAAGACACGGACTGACCCGAGGCGGGCCCGAGTCCGCCTACTCCTTCTCGGTGATGGTCACCGACTCGATGACGATGCGCTCCTGCGGCCGCCCGGCGCCCGGCGTCCCCAGCGCGTCGATGATCGCCACCACGTCAAGGCCGGCCACCACCCGGCCGAAGAGCGAGTAGTTCGGGGGCAGCTGCATGCCGTGGGATCCGCTTATGACGAAGAACTGGCTGCCGTTGGTGTTGGGGCCGGCGTTGGCCATGGCCAACGAACCGAGCTCGTAGCGGCCCGGCTTGGGCAGCTCGTCCTCGAACATGTAGCCCGGCCCGCCGCGCCCGGTGCCCTCGGGGTCGCCGCCCTGGAGCACGAAGCCGGGGATGACGCGATGGAAGGTCACACCGTCGTAGTAGTGGTAGCGGGCCAGGAACACGAAGTTGTTGACCGTCTTGGGCGCGGCCAACGGATCGAGTTCGATATGCATCGTCCCCTTGTTGGTGACCATCTCGGCCGAGTAGCGCTTGGCCGGGTCGATGCACATCGGCGGGCGCTCGCTGAAACGCTGGCGCTTGGGGCTGGAGCCGTCAGCTGCCGGGCAGTCAATCGTCATGAAAATGGGTCCTCTCGAAGAACAGGAAGGGGGAGGCCGCTCAGGCCTCGGTGATGGTCACGGTCGAAATCGTGACGACCCGGCTTGGCGCGCCCCCAAGGCAACTCTGGGAGCCGGCCGGGCACGCCTCGAACAAGCCCTCGACCTTCTGCAGCACGTCGAGGCCCGTCGATACATGACCAAAGGTGACATACGTTCCCTGGGCGTCGAGGGCCGATGCCTTGGGACCGACGACGAAGAAGTACTGCGACGAGCCGCTGTCGGGACCGCTGCTTCGCGCCATCACCACGTCGCCTGCCGCGTATTTGAAGCCACTGCCTTCGTCCTTGATGTTGTATCCGGGTCCGGGGTCGGTGATGTCCTGGGTCTTGGGTGAACCGGTCTGCAGGATGTCGATCGACGTATCGATCCGGTCGATCGTGGTGCCGTCGAAGTAGTGGAAACGGGACAGCACGACGTAGTTGTTGGCGGTATTGGGGGTCTTCTTGGTGTCCAAGGCGATGTCGACGTTGCCCTCGGATGTCGTCAGATGGGCGGTGTAGGTCTTTGCCGGCTCGATGCACATGGGCGGTGACGTCGAGGGGAACTGGTCGGTCCGGGGCGAGGAACCATCGGCTTTCGGGCAGGTCCAGGAGTTGAGCTTGGCACCGGCAGGCACCGGCTGCGCTTTGGGCGGACCGGCGGCGGTGTTCGCCGTCGAGCTCGTGGTCGTGGAGTTGGTGGCGACGCTCTTGCCGCCGCCACCCCGGGTTGCCAGGTAGAACACGCCGCCCAATGCCACGACCAGCACCACCGTGATGATGAGCTGGCGACGTCGCTTGGCTTTTTGCTGCGCCAGCCGCAGCTCCTCCTGCCGGGCCAGCCGGCCCTCCCGCTGACGCTCGCGTTTCTCGCTCGGCACGGGGCGCCAAGCTAGCCGCTGGCGGTCAAGTTGCGGTAGGCGAGAGCCCAACCACGTCGCGCCGACGCCTAACCGGGCGGCTACCGGCGGACCCGCTGGTACCCTCGCCTGCCGTGGCAGTGGCGTCGTTGATCGTGCAGAAGTTCGGAGGGACCTCGGTCGCCGACGCGGATCGAATCCGGGCCGTGGCCGACTACGTGGCCCGCACCCGGCGCCGAGGCAAGCAGGTGGTGGTCGTCGTGAGCGCCATGGGCAAGGAAACCGACGAGCTGCTGCGACTGGCGGCCCAGGTGTCCGACACCCGGCCCGGCCGGGAGATGGACATGCTGATCACCGCCGGGGAGCGCAAGGCCATGGCGCTGCTCTGTATGGCACTGCACGACCTGGGCGTCCCCGCCGATTCCTTCACGGGCAGCCAGGCGGGCCTGATCACCGACAACGAGCACACCAAGGCCAAGGTCGTCGAGATCCGGGCCGATCGCATCCGGGCGGCACTGGCCGAGGGCCGGGTCCCCGTAGTCGGCGGCGCCCAGGGCGTGTCGCTGCAAAACAATGTCACGTTTCTCGGCCGGGGCGGCTCCGACACCACCGCCGTCGCCCTGGCGACGGCACTTCGCGCCGACGCGTGCGAGCTGTACACCGACGTGTCTGGGGTGTTCACGGCCGATCCCCGCGTGGTGCCCGGCGCTCGGCGACTGCACCGGGTGTCGTTCGAGGAGATGCTCGAGATGTGTGCCGCCGGCTGCCCCAAGCCGGAGATGCGGTCGGTGGAGTTCGCCCGCAACCACGGGGTGAAGCTTCACGTCCGGTCCAGCTTCACCTGGGAACCGGGCACCTGGATCCAAGAGGAGGACCCGCAGGTGGAACAGCCCATCATCTCCGCTGTGGACTCGGACGCGTCCGAGGCCAAGCTCACCGTGACGGGCGTGCCCGACCACCCCGGCGTGGCCGCCCGGCTGTTCCGGGCGCTGGCCGACCGCCTGGTCAACATCGACATGATCGAGCAGAACATCTCGATCCACGGCACGACCGACATCTCCTTCACCGTCCCCCACGCCGACCTGGCCGCGGCCCTCGAGGTGTGCCGGGGCCTGCAGCCCGAGATCGGGGCGACCGACGTCCTGAGCGACGACGAGATCGCCACCGTCTCGCTCGTCGGCGCGGGGATGAAGACCCACCCGGGCGTGTCGGCGACGATGTTCGAGACCCTGGCGAACGAGGGCATCAACATCGAGATGATCTCGACGTCGGCCATCCGCATCACGTGCGTGGTGCGCCGCGCCCTGGTCGAACAGGCGGTCATCGTGCTCCACGACGCCTTCAAGCTCGAGGCCGACGGATGGGCCTGACCGTCGGGGTCTACGGCGCGACCGGCCAGGTCGGCGGGGTCATGCGGGCCATGCTGCGCTCCCGGGCGTTCCCGTTCGAGTCGCTGCGCTATTTCTCATCCTCTCGCTCGGCCGGCCGGGAGCTGGACGGGATCGTCGTCGAGGACGTGGCCACCGCCGACCACCACGGCGTCAACGTGGCGCTGCTGTCGATGGGCGCGACGGCGTCGCGCCAGTGGGCGCCGGTCATCGCGGCCGCGGGCGCGGTCGTGATCGACAACTCCTCGGCGTGGCGCATGGACCCCGACGTCCCGCTGGTGGTGCCCGAGGTCAACGCCGCGGCATTGCGCGACGTGCCCAAGGGCATCGTGGCCAACCCCAACTGCACCACCATGGTGTGCATGCCGGTGCTGGCGCCGCTGCACGCCGAGGCGTCCTTGGTGCGCCTCGTGGCCGCGACGTACCAGGCGGTGTCGGGTGGCGGGCTGGCGGGGGTGGCCGAGTTGGAGTCGCAGGTTCGCGAGGGCTGGGAAAAAAGCGCCGCGCTCGCCTTCGATGGCGACGCGGTCGGGTTCGCGCCCGCGGTGGTGTTCCCCGGGCCCATCGCTTTCAACGTGCTCTCCATAGCAGGCACGCTGGTCGACGACGAGACCAACGAGGAGCACAAGTTCCGCGACGAGAGCCGCAAGATCCTCGAGATCCCCGACCTGGCCGTGTCGTGCACGTGCGTGCGGGTCGGGGTGTTCACCGGTCACTCGCTCTCGATCAACGCCGAGTTCGAACGGCCGCTGTCCGCCGCCCGAGCCCGTCAGCTGTTGGCCGGCGCCCCCGGGGTGGAGCTGGTCGACATGCCCAACCCTCTTCTGGCCGCCGGCCGCGATCCCGCCTATGTCGGTCGGGTGCGCCAGGATCCCGGCGTTCCCGGCGACCGGGGTCTGGCCCTGTTCGTGTCGAACGACAACCTGCGCAAGGGCGCCGCCCTCAACGCCAT
>JAUTXM010000265.1 GCA_030838025.1 Acidimicrobiaceae bacterium | reverse complement strand
ACGACGCGCCGCAACGACCACCCCCGGATCACCGGCCGGTCGACCCTGCGACTGGGAAGGCCATGGGGGGGGGGTACCTCGGTGACGGTCACCTCGGGTCCGGTTGGCTGGGCACGCGTGCGTTTCTTCCCATCGAATACCGTCGTCAGGATTCCCCGAGCCATGAAATGACGCGGCGCCTTCGCGAACCGGCCCGGTTGGGGACGCGGCGCCGGGCCCTCAACGAGGCCCAGATTGCAATCATTTCCTCGTGAGTAAAGGCAGACCTTTGAAGATCACACGAATATGGACGATGGCAGGGAGCGTGACACTGGTTGTCTGGCTGGCGGCATGCCACGCCACCCCCACAAAGGCAGGCGCGGGCAACGGCACCACCACCAGCACCACCCCCACAAAGGCAGGCGCGGGCAACGGCACCACCACCAGCACCTCGCCCGCCGACACCGCGCCTGCCAGCACCTCACCCGCCAGCACCTTGCCCGCCAGCACCTCACCCTCACCGACCACCACCGCTGCGCCAGTGGCAGCACCCACGACGACGCCCGTGTCGGGCCATTGCACCACCGCCCAGCTTGCGATCACGACCGCGGAACTCTCCAGCGGCGCCGGGCACGGGGGCACGATCATCGTCTTCCGGGACCTCGGACCGCCCTGTGTCATGCACGGATACCCGGGCGCCGACGGGCTGGCTGCCGATGGCGCCCACGTGGTGAGCGCCCGGCGGACCACCAACGGCTACCTGGCCGGCGTCGGACTGCTCGGGCCCGAACCGACGGTGTCCCTGGCCACCGGGACAACGGCCTCGGCGTCTGTCGAAGGCCTCCTCGCGCCGACTCCGAGCCAGTCCGCTTGCCCGACCTACACGACGTTGCTGATTACTCCGCCCAACGAAACCCACTCGGTCCGTCTCGCCACCGGCAGCCTCTGCGACCTGGAAATCCATCCCGTGGTGCCCGGTTCCACCGGCCGGGGGCCCAATACCTGACCCGGGCGCCAGGCGTAAGGCCGCATCGTGCCCGCATCGGGGTTGAGCCGGCGACCGCTACCGACGCTTTGGGTGCACTTCAACACTTTGGACCCACTTATTGCCGTCCTGCGACAACAACCGGGCCCAAAGCGCTGAACTCACCCCAAAGCCGCGCCAGAGCCGAAACCGAATGCCCAGTACACCCTTACCCCAACCATCCCAAGAGTTCCGCCGGTGGCGACCACGCCTTCGGCACCACAGACCTCGACCGCCACGGGACCGGTTGGTCTCGCCGCGACGTCCCAAGAGATCCGGCCGAGTTGTCGGTCTCGATGCCCACGCTCACGGGCTGGTCGCCATCAGACAGCTGCCACTCGACGAGGAAGCACGATCCCTTCAGTGACTCAGCACTTTCGCTCGCATCGGTCACCGGCAACTCAGTTCGTCGGGTCGCCGCCCCGTGCGTTCACGATGCGATTGTAGCGCCATCGCTCATCCTCCTGGGTGGCTCAACGCTGATCACTGGTCGAGCCCGATTCTGCTGGGTGGCGCCGTCGCCGTCCATAACCCGAATTGACTATCCGGAGTAGTCACAACGAGCTAGGAAACGTGCCGTCAGGCACCGGAGCCAAATCCCCCAAACGGCCTAAAGGCCGACGCACTGGCCCTTCACACCGCCGGTGAAGGTGTTCTTTCGACCATCGTTGACGGGAGCGGGGTCGTTGTTGGCGCACGTCGTCAACCCGGTGACCACATTGGCCTCGATCTCGGTCGCACTGTCCTCCGTCGGGATGCCGCGGTTGGGCGCGAGGTTCCCACTGACGGTCAGCCCGCCGACGATCGAGTTGCCACCGACCTCGACGCCGCCCCCGTTGCCGGCCAGAGTCACGGCGCCGTCGATGTGGTTGGCGCCGCACCGTGTTGCCCCCACGCCATCGCCGCCGTTGCCGATGAGGATGAATCCGGCGCCTCTCGAGGATTTGATGGCGCCCTGCTTCGTGGAGCTGGCGCAGAACGTAAATGCCTTGGCCGCGACCAACGTGATCGCCCCATTGATGATCGAGCCGCCGGTCACGGAGAGCCCCGCGCCCGGGGCGACGTTGACCGCGCCGATCTGCTTGAGATTCACCAGGCAATAGGTGCGGGGGGCGGGGACATTGATCACGGCGTTGTTGCGTCCCGTCATTGTTCGGTCGCAATGCCCTGTGGCCGGCTGGTCACCGGTAGGCGCCAGAGGACTGCCGGCGAGTGCTGACGGCATGGTCATTGCGAGCATGGCTGCGATTGCGACTACGCCCGTCACCGTGGCGGCAATGCCCTTGGATACGCCGAAATAGCGTTTCATTTGGTCCCTCTGTCCTGCGAGTCCGTCGGAGTTGCCCGGGGACTGGGAGCAACAGCACGACGCCGATCACGGACGCGACCGCGTTCGCTACTGTACTGCCGTTCGTGTTCGCACCAGACGGTGGCCAAATCGAAGGAGGGGGAAAATACCTCCCGAATCGGTCAACAAGCGAAGTGGGAGGCATTTTCCCCCATCTGCTTTTTGACCGGGCGATATTGGAGCACGCCGGAAACGCACTACAGCCACCCGCGCTCGTCGGCCTCCCGCACCGCCTCGGCACGGTTGCGGACGCCCGTCTTGGCGATGGCGGCCGAGAGGGTCACGGTGGCCGCGATGTCGGCCACCGTGGCGCCACGGCGAGCCGCCGGCGGGACGTCGCGTTCCGTGCCGCAAGGGTGACGGCCCGATAGCGATCGTGGCCGCGGCGAGCGCCGGGTCGACGACCGGTTCATCCGCCGCGACCCGCCTCTGCGCACCGATAGTTCGCGCGTTCGCGATTGGCGGCCCGGCCCGGCGTGGCCGCCCAGGCAGATCGCCGAGCTTGGCGGGAACGGTCGCCGACGCCCAGCGGATCGCGTTGGGGCGATTCCCACATCCGCCACCAGCTGCGTCCGAAGCCCGACCGACTGCGTATTGCGGTCCCCGCCCCCTCTCCGGGTTCATCGGGCACCCACAATGTGGCCGTCCGGCCGCGCTTGCGCTGCCGTGGCTCGGTACGGCGGCCCCGACCGGCCCACGCGGCAGATCCGATTGGCAGTTCTGCCGGCTGTGTCAGTTCTCCCGGATTTGGGACGGCAAAACTGCCAAAGTCCGCCAAACTGACAACCGATCCAGTCGTCGACGCCCCAGTGCGCCCGAAAAACCTTCGGGGACCTAACCGTACAGAAGACCGTGCCACGGCGTGAAGAAGCTGCCGAGCTTTCCCTTCGGTAAGACGAGACGGTTCCAGCCATCGAGGAGCAGTCCCGCTACGACTGGCGCCGAGGGAAGTACGGCGATCAAGTCGTCGTGCCAGATGCTCAGGCCAGGACTCCGAACCCTCACCCCGGTATCAGCTGGGGCCGTGATTGTCCGCACGCTCCCACGCCCAAAGTGTTCCAACGTCGACGTTACGCCGGGCGGGTGCAAGTTGGACCACCAGCCCTTCTCGGTGCAGTCTTTCGTGGGGGCGACGAAACGCCGGACAACTCGGCACGCGGGTACGGCGCCGACGTTCGCGTTCCAGTTCGTCCGGTCACGCCGGTCGATCGACGCACGCGTGTTCCGGTGACAGGATAGGCCGAGTCGTCGCCGGTAGAGGGGGGCCGAACGTGTCCGAGTACGCAACGAAGCCGAGCCACGCCGAGCTCATCCATTCCCGATATGTAGCCCAGGCAGCGACCTTCCTCGACCCAGACCTGAGGGCCGCGGCCGGCGTGAAGACTGCGTGGTCGACAGTGTGGGCTGCCGCGCTGGCCCTGGTCCCGGCTGCCACACCGGCGACCCCGCGCAGCGCCGGCTGTGATGTCGGCGGTGGTCCCGGCTGTGATGTCGTGTGATGTCGGCGGCGATCCCGGTGCGGCCGCGGTCGTTGTGGCTGAGGCCGGTTCGATCGTGGCCGAGGTCCTCGTGAGATGACCCTCGACCAGGCGATTTCGCTGGCTCGAATGGCCCATGCGGGTGCTACCGATAAGGCTGGCCGGCCGTATATCGAACATTCCCTTCGAGTCATGGAGAGGTTGCGGGCCGATAGTGAGCGGTTCGCGGCCCGTATCGGCGACCCCCAATGGGTGGACCGACCCGACGAGCAAGCGGCGCTCGTGGCCGCGATCCTTCACGACGTCCTGGAAGACACGCCATTGGTCGCCGAGGACCTGATCTCCCGCGGGTGCCCAGAGAAAGTCGTCGAGGTCGTGGTGCTGCTCACCCGGTTGCCAGAAGAGTCGTACGAAGCGTTCTTACGGAGGTTGGCCCCGAACCCGATTGCCCGTCGGGTCAAGCGCGCCGATATTGATGACAACTCCGATGAATCGCGCCTCGCCGTGCTGTCGGAGGCCCAAGCGGCCCGACTGCGCGAGAAGTACGGCGCCGCCCGCCGGCTCCTTGATGACTTGTCGGCATACGAAAGGGTGTCGGAGACGATCGCCAGCCATCCCGACGGTCACTACCGGTATTTCCTGAACGACAAATCTACGATTGGTCTCATGCGCCAATGGCGCTGGGACGAGGACGGCCGGGAGGGAGGTGGTTGGTCCTGGCCGGAATATCTCCACCCCGAGACCACGGCCGGACGGTGGAAGGTAGGTAACGCGTACATGCTCGACGCCATCACAGGGCTGGGCGAGGATCCCTATTCATGTGGCGAGTGGTGCAAAACACTGACCGCGGACGAGGCCATTCGGGTGGCGCGGAAGATGGGGGTAGATCTCGTTGCCGCGAGAATCGCGCCGTAGGATCCGATTTCCCGGCGCGTGAATGTCGAGCCCACCCCTGCCGATCGACCGAACCCGGGGCCCGCTCGGGTCGTCGGCCGACGGACCGCCAGGCCGCCAGGCCTTTGGCACGATCAGCCGGCTGCTGGAGCCGTTGTCGCCGGGCTGGTCGTAGTTGGTGTCGCAGCGTGAGCGTTCTCCTCGGCCTCGCGAGCGGCGCTCTCCGACTTCTCGTGGGCCGGGTCCTCATTGGAGCCGCCGCCGGGATGGCCACCGTGGCCGCGAGCCTGGCCCGAGTTCTCGGCAGCTTCCTGCGGTGCCGATTCGCCCGCCTCGTGGGTCGCGTCCTCGTTCGACTTGGGCGTGGCGGGCGCCTGCCCGGGCGCCGTTGTGGCGGTTGTCGTCGGCGTGGCAGGCGATGTCTGAGCGCCAGCGGTGCCGGCGATTCCCAGGTACAAACCGGCGGCGCCACCCCCCACCAGGCCGACAGCCAGCCCGATGGCTGCGAGGCGATTCTTCATGCGGTTGTCCTTTCATGCAACGAGCGACTCTCGTTCAGGTTGCACCTTGACCTCGCAACCTCAGATTTTGCTCAGAGCCGGTCATGAGCCCGCTGCCAAATCAACCGCCAAAGGCCCGATCCGGGGTGGTTTCGGGCCGATCTCCTGGCGAGACTTCGGGGCAGTTGGGGTTCGTACCCTCCACTTGGCGCCGGCCCGACCCGGCGGCGGCCCGACCCGGCGGCGGCCCCGGCCAACGCCGAAGCCGGCCAACGCCGAAGCCGGCCAATGCCGGAACCGGCCAACGCCGGAGCCGGGCAACGCCGGAGCCGGCCCGCCCTGGCCGACGCGAGACGGTCGCTGTCCATGGGCGCCCGCCTCCCGATCACCCAGCAACAGGTGCCGTCTGGGGACCGCTAACCACCTGGTTGGTCAGAGACGTCGCCGGTCTCGTCCTTTTTCGCAGCGGAAGCGGATGCGCCACCAGCGGACGCGGAACCGGCGCCGCCGGGGGCGGTAGGTCCGTGCTCAATCAATGCTGGCGGCCGAGCTCATGGGCGAGGTCGCGCGCGCCGTTCGGCACCCGACCGGACCAACGGATTCTTGCTCGGTATCGGCGTCGGTGGCGTGCACGACCGGAGCTCGGCCGGTCGGTGCGATGGCCCGGGTCGCTCCATCTGATGTCTCGGGATCAGATCCGTTGCTCGATCAGGTCCCACCGGTTGCCATAGAGATCCTCGAAGACCGCGACCGTCCCATATGCCTCGTGGCGAGGTTCCTCGAGAAACGTCACTCCGGCGGCAACGAACCTCTCGAAGTCGCGGTCGAAGTCGTCGGTGTGGAGAAACAGGCTGACCCGGCCGCCGGTCTGGTCTCCCACCCGCGCCAGCTGTTCGGTAGTCGCGGCGCGGGCGAGGAGCAACGCCGCGCCTCCCGCCCCCGCCGGAGCGACGACCACCCACCGAGTGCCGCCGTCAAGAACGGAGTCCTCGACCAGATCGAAGCCCAAGGAATGGACGTAGAAGCCGATGGCCTCGTCGTAGTCGCGAATCACGAGGCAGACGAGACCGATCGAGGGCACGCCTCCATGATGGACCCGCCGGCAGGCCGCAGGCCGCAAGCGCAAGCCGCAAGTCGCAAGTCGCAAGTCGCAAGCCGCAGACCGCAGGCCGCAGACCGCAAGCCGCAAGCCGCCGACCGCGGGCCGAGGCCGGCGGCGGCGGTAGTCATCCGCACCCCCGCTTGCGCCCCGAACCCGTCAGGTCGTCGCCCGCCGAGGGCTCCGCTCCGCGCTGAGTTGGAGATCGCTCCCG
>JAUTXM010000240.1 GCA_030838025.1 Acidimicrobiaceae bacterium | reverse complement strand
CTGGCCGGGCTCACGGCCCGGGAACTCGAAACCCTGGTGCGCACCTGGCATCCCGACTGGTCTCCGACCGGGGTGGCGGGAACGCTGGCCAACATGGAGGTCCTCCCCGACGGCACGATTTCCCCCTGGCTCAGCCTGGCCCACCACCTCGCCGTGGTGCGCCAGCTGTGGGAGCACCACCCGCCCGAGCGGTGGCCGCTCGTGTCGGTGCCGGTGCTCCTCATCCCGTCGGTGCTGGCCGGCGACGAGGGCATCGAGGCGGCGGAGGCGGCGCTGGCGCCGGGCCGGCTGCGGGTCGCACGCTTTCCCGGCGCCGACCACGACGTGCACGTCCAGCACCCGGTCGAGGTCGCGGACCTCCTGCACGACTTCTGCGTCCTCGGCGGTGCCGGGTGAGCCCACCGCGGCTACTCGTGATCATGGGCTCCGGCGAGACCAGCCCGACGATGGTGAAGACCCACCGAGAGGTGTTCGCCCGTCTCGGCGAGTCGGCGCACGCCGTGGTGCTCGACACCCCGTTCGGGTTTCAGGAAAACGCCGACGACATCTCGGCTCGCGCCCTCGACTACTTCCGCCACAGCGTCGGCCGGGCCGTCGAGGTGGCCAGCCTCCGCCGGGCCGACCTCGACCCCGTGGCGCGGGAGGCGGCGTTGGCCCGCATCCGCCAGGCGCAGTGGGTCTTCGCCGGGCCCGGCAGCCCGACGTACACCCTGCGCCAGTGGGCGGGGACCGAGATCCCCGACCTGCTGGCCGACAAGCTGGGCCACGGCGGAGTCGTCAACTTCGCCAGCGCCGCCGCCCTCACCCTCGGCCAGGTCACTGTCCCGGTGTACGAGATCTACAAGTCCGGGGCGGACCCGGCGTGGGAAGACGGCCTCGATCTGCTGAGCCCGCTCGGCCTGCCCGTGGCGGTGATCCCGCACTACGACAACGCCGAGGGCGGCAACCACGACACCCGCTTTTGCTACCTGGGCGAACGGCGGCTCCGGGTCCTGGAGTCACAACTGCCGCCATCGGCGTTCGTGCTTGGGATCGACGAGCACACCGGCTGCGTCTTCGACCTCGATGCCGGGACCGCGACCGTCGTCGGGTTGGGACAGGTCACGGTGCGCCGGATGGGCTGCTCGTCGGTCGTTCCCTCCGGGTCGACGATGACCATCGACGCCCTGGTCGCGATGGCAATGGGGGGGTCGGGGAAAAGCCTCGCGGTTGGCGGTTCGGGCGTCGGTGGGGGCACGGCCAGCGAGCCGAGCACGACGCCCAGCCCGTTGCTGGCAACCGTCCGGCAACACGAAGCTGCGTTTGACGCCGCCTTGGCCTGCGGTGACATCGACGGCGCCGTGCGCGCCGTCCTTGATCTCGACGATGCGTTGGCCGCGTGGAGCGCCGACACGCTGCAGTCGAACGAGCAAGAACGCGGACGCGGTGCCCTGCGCCGGATGATCTCTCGGCTGGGCGAGCTGGCCCGGGTCGGGGCGCGTGACCCGCGAGAGCTGATCGGTCCCTACGTCGAGCGACTGTTGGCGCTGCGCGACTCGGCGCGCCAGGCCCGGCGCTTCGACGAGGCCGACGGCATCCGAGACGAGCTGGTCGCCCTCGGCGTGTCGATCCGCGACACGGCCAAGGGAACCGAGTGGGACCCACCCCCGTCGGGGGGCTGAGTCCGGTCCGGATCTTCGGTTGGCAGTCCCCGGGTCCTTGGTATCTTCCCGGTACCGGGCCCCCATCGTCTAGCGGCCTAGGACACCGCCCTTTCAAGGCGGCAGCACGGGTTCGAATCCCGTTGGGGGTGCTCGACGTCCGTTCTTGCCACAAACCGATGATATATATACATCCAGTGACAAGAAAGGAAGTGAGTGTCACTGGCGGGCGCCAGAATTGGCGCCATGAATGCCCAAATCGACCGCGAAGCGGCTCGTCAGTTGGGCCTGGTCACGCTCCGGCAACTCCGAACCATCGGGATGACCGACGCGCAGGTCCGCCATTGGTCACTCAGGGGCGCTCTGGTTTGCGTACGACCTGAGGTATACCGCCTTGCCGGAGCGCCGGTGACGTGGGAGCAGGCGGTGTTGGCCGTGGCGCTGAGCGCCGGGCCAGACGTGGTCATCTCCCATACGACCGCCGCGGCAGTGTGGGACCTGCGACACAGCGATCGGCATCGGGCGGGGATCCATGTGTCAGGCGAACGGCGTATCCGGATCCATGGCGTCACCGGTCACCAGATTCCGGTCTCGAAGGCGGAGCGGACGGTGACCCGATCGATTCCGGTCACGACAGTTGAGCGAACGATCGTGGACCTCGCTGGTTCCCTCACGGTCACGCAACTCGGTCAGTGCGTGGACGACGCCATCCGGCGCCGCCTACTCAGCCTCGATCGGCTACGGACCCTGGTCGACGACGCGGCTTTACGGGGCGGGCGGAGGCTGCGCAAGCCGTTGCACCAGGTCTTAGCCGACCGGATCCCCGGGTACCGCCCCGACGACAGTGATTTCGAGACCCGGATGAACCTCATGTGGGACCGGCTGGGGCTCCCGGACGCCAAGCGGCAGTACCGGATCACGGTCGATGGGCACAGCTACCGCCTCGACCGGGCCATCGTCGAGCAGCGGATCGGGACTGAGTGGGACAGCTACGCCTTTCACAGCGCTCCCTCGGACCGTGACCACGACAGCGACCGCCGGGCCCGGCTGGTGGGTGACGGCTGGCTCATCATTCCGGTCACGGCCAACTCGACGCCCGAGCTCGTCGCCCGAGCAGTCCTGCGCGCCTACCGTGACCGCGGCGGCGAGGGTCGGCTGACCGCCTGACCGCCTGACCGCCTGACCGCCTGACCGCCTGAGTGCAACGGCGGCGGAGCGACCGCCGGAGCGGGTAGTGCTGACGTGTATCGTGAACAGGCCCCTCAGGGGGTGTTGGTCCTGTGGTGCAGCTTGGAGTGCACGCCGGCCTGTCAAGCCGGAGGCCGCGGGTTCAAATCCCGTCAGGACCGCGGTCGGATAGCTCAGTCGGTAGAGCGCGCGCCTGAAAAGCGCGAGGTCGTCGGATCGATGCCGACTC
>JAUTXM010000212.1 GCA_030838025.1 Acidimicrobiaceae bacterium | reverse complement strand
GGCTCACCTCAGGGGGCAGATTCACCACGAAATCGAGGGTGAAGTCGGTCTGCGTAAACCACACCCCGACGCCGTTGGCGTAGACCCCGGTGTGCCACTTCTCCGGGGTGCGGACCTGGGGGACCTGCGGTGATTCCGGGTTCTCGGCGCTCACCGGGCCATCATGCTACGAAAATGGTACGAAAATGGTACGAACCGTCATGCTACGAAACGGTCATGCTACGAATCGCCGGGTGTCGTTCACCGCCGCCGGGGAAGGAGAACAACGATGAGCACATCCTCCGGTCCGCGGGTCGTTCTGTGTCGCCGGGAAAAGTCCATGGTGAGGTACCGATGGACCGGCTCCGAGCCCAACGGGATGTTCGAGGTCGAGCTGGCCGAGGAGCTGGGCGCCCGCTGGGAGGGCGACGAGCTGGTCACCTATGACCTGGCCGGATTGAGCGCCTTGTACGAGTACCACCAGGGAGACGACTACATGATCGACAATGACTGATCGCAATGACTGAGCGGGACGGCCCGGCAATCGTCCGCTCCGAGAACGGCCGCTAGCGCAGCCGGGTACCGTTTCTGACAGTGCGCGTCGGCCTGGTCTGCCCCTACAGCCTGAACCTGCCCGGCGGTGTGCAAGGTCAGGTGATCGCCTTGGGACGGGCGCTGCGGGCCTCCGGTGTCGATGCCCGGGTCCTTGGCCCCTGCGACGGGCCGCCGCCCGACGGTTCGGTCACACCGCTCGGCGTGTCGGTCCCGTGGGCCTCCAATGGCTCCCTGGCGCCGATCGCGCCCGACCCCGCCTGTGCCCTGCGGACCATCCGAGCCCTGCGGGACGAGGCCTTCGACGTCGTCCACCTCCACGAGCCGCTCGTGCCGGGACCGAGCCTGACCGCCCTGGTCTTCACCGAGGTGCCCATGATCGGAACCTTCCACCGCTCGGGTGAGAGCGCCATCTACCGCTCCATGCGACCCGTCGCCCGGTGGGCCGCCCGGAAGCTGTCCGTGCGCTGCGCCGTTTCCGAGGACGCCCTCAAGACCGCCGAGGACGCGCTCGGTGGCGACTACGAGCTGGTCGGCAACGGGATCGACACGGTCTTCTTCGCCAAGGCCGAACCGTGGCCGACCGAAGGCAAGACGATCTTCTTCGTCGGCCGCCACGAACCCCGCAAGGGCCTCGCGGTCCTGATCGACGCCGTCGAACACCTGGGGCCGGGTGTTCGTCTCTGGGTGGGTGGCGACGGTCCCGACAGCGAACGGTTGCGGGCCCAAACGGCCCCCGACTCGCGTATCGAGTGGCTCGGCCGGTTGAGCGACCTGGAGAAGGCCCGTCGCCTTCGGGCCGCCGATGTGTTCTGTGCGCCCTCGCTGCACGGCGAGTCCTTCGGCGTCGTCCTCCTCGAGGCCATGGCGGCGTCGACGCCCATCGTCGCCAGTGACCTACCCGGGTACCGGCACGTGGCGCGCCCAGGTATCGAGGCCCTTCTCGTCGCGCCCGGTGATTCCCTGGCCCTGGCCGGGGCGCTCGAGCAGGCTCTGGCGGGTGGCGCCACGATCGACGAGATGGTGATGCGAGGTGACTGCCGGGCGGCGCACTTCTCCATGGAACGCCTGGCCGAGCGCTACGCCGAGTTGTACCGAAAGCTCTGCGAGGGCGCCGGATCGCCCGCCTGGTCACCGCTCGGTTGACCCGACCCGTCGGGGGGAGCGGCGGGCGCCGTTAACATGACTGTTTCGTGTCTTCCGGCCTGTCTCTGTGCGAGCCCGCGTGAGCGGCGTCGACGGAGGATCCGCCGGTCGGGCGGCCGACAACCGGCGCCGGGCGATCCTGTTGGTCGGCGCCACGGCGGCCGCCGTCGGGTTGGTCGCAGGACTCATCGCACTCGTGGTCGCAGGTCCTGTCGCCGGCGTGCTGTTTGGCGTGCTGGTTGCCGTTGCGGTCGCCTGTTCGGCCTGGTGGGGCAGCGCCCCGCTGGCCCTGCGGCTGCTCGGCGCGGCGCCCGCCGATCCCACGACCCATGCCCGACTGTTCAACCTGGTCGAGGGGCTGGGCGCCAATGCCGGTGTTCCCCAACCGGGCCTCTTCGTCGTTGCCGATTCGGCCCTCAACGCCTTGACGATGGGCCGGTCGCCCCATCAAGCGGTGCTGGTCGTCACCTCCGGCCTGCTGGACCAACTGAGCCGGATCGAACTGGAAGCGGTGCTGGCCCACGAGATCAGCCACATCCGCAGTGACGACATCCTGAGTGCCACGGTGGCCGTCGGTCTGTTCGGCTTGCTCGGAGGGCCGGCCCGTGCCGCGACCGGAACCGGCGCCCGTGCCCTGTTCGCTTCCCTCCTGTTGCCGGTGTCCGCGCTGGCCGGCTTGGGCCTGCAGCTGTCCATCGATGCGCACCGGGAAGAGGTGGCCGACATCTCCGGCGTCCACCTGACTCGGTATCCTCCCGCCCTAGTGTCGGCTCTCGAGAAGATGCGGGGGGCGGGCTCGCTGGTGGCCGCCGGAGGCGGTTCACCCGCGACGGCCCACCTCTGGCTCGGTGAGGCCCTCCCGCCGCCGACCTCGACCCGGTTCGCCTGGCTGAGCAGGCTGTACGACACGCATCCACCCCTCGACGAGCGCATCGAAGCGCTCAGGGAGCTCTAACGGACCTGTGCCTTACCCCCGTCACTCCGCCGCGCCCCGATGGATTCCCGTCGCGGTCACCCTGACCCTGCTCGTTGCCGCGTGCGGCGGTGCCAAGAAGGCGGCCCAGTCGCCGCCCGTGAGCGCCGGGACGTCGACAAGTGGTGCCTCGAGCACCTCGACGGCTCCGGCGCCGCCTCCGGTGGCACCGCTCACCGGGGACGCGCAGCCCGATGCCGCCAAGCTGGGCCGGGTTTCGATGGCGGTCAAGATCGACAATGTCGATGACGCCCGGCCCCAAGCGGGGCTCGACGCGGCCGACGTCGTCTACGAAGAAATGGTGGAGGGGCGGGTCACCCGCCTGATCGCAGTGTTCCAGTCCACCGACGCGGCCTTGATCGGCCCGGTTCGGTCGACCAGGACGACCGACATCAACGTGGTTTCCTCGCTGAACCACCCGCTCTACAGCTACTCAGGCGGCAACGCCAACTACGTGGCCCAGCTGCGAGCGGCGCCGGTCGTCGACGTCGGCGCCGACGCGCACGGGGGGGCCTACGTTCGAAGCGGCCCCCACGGCGCCCCCCACAACTTGTACACCAGCACCGGCGGCCTGCTGGGATTGGCGCCCAAGGGTTCCGGTCCCCCTCCGGCCATGTTCAGTTACCGGGCGGGGGGCCAGCCGTCTACCGCCGCGGGCGCGGTGGCCGCCAGTCATCTCGATCTCAACTTCGGTTTCTCGTCGGCCTCCTGGGATTGGGACGCGGCGTCGCAGACCTGGAAACGCGGCCAGAACGGCTCAGCCGACGTCCTGCAATCCGGGCAGCAGATCGCGGCCTCCGATGTGATCGTGCAGGTCGTCCCGTACACGACCGACGGGTTCGCCTCTGGTGAGGGCATCTCCCCTCCGCCCGCCATCCCCAAGGGCCAAACGGTCGGCTCGGGCAACGCCGTGATCATGACCGGGGGCATGGTGATCCATGCCAAATGGACCAAGACGGCGCCCACGGCGGTGACCCAGTTCACCGACGTGTCCGGGCAGCCGATCCTGCTGGCCCCGGGCCGGACCTGGATCGAGCTGGCGCCCGAGGGCACGGCCGCCAACGTGCATTGAGAAGCGTTGGGAAAACAATGGCGTCGCGCCTTGCCGGCGTCGCCCCGTAGACTGGCCGTCGTGGCTGGCAGCGACCCCCCCGTACCGACTGGGCGACGCACCGGGACGGACCTCGTGAAGCGGGGCTTGGCCGAGATGCTGCGAGGCGGCGTCATCATGGACGTCGTCACCGCCGACCAGGCCAAAGTGGCCGAGGACGCAGGAGCGGTCGCGGTGATGGCGCTCGAACGGGTTCCGGCCGACATCCGTCGCGACGGCGGCGTGGCTCGAATGAGTGATCCGGCACTGGTCGAAGCGATCAAGGCCGCCGTCACCATCCCGGTGATGGCGAAGGCTCGGATCGGCCATTTCGCCGAGGCCCAGGTGCTCGAGGCCCTCGGAGTGGACTACATCGACGAGAGCGAGGTCCTGACTCCGGCCGACGAGGCCTACCACATTGACAAATGGCGCTTCACGGTGCCCTTCGTCTGCGGCGCCACCAACCTGGGCGAAGCGCTGCGCCGGATCTCCGAGGGAGCGGCCCTCATCCGCTCCAAGGGCGAGGCGGGGACCGGCGATGTGAAGGAAGCAGTTCGCCATCTTCGGTCGATCGTCGGGGACATTCGCCGCGTCACCCAGGCCGATTCCGCCGAACTGTACGGCTGGGCCAAGACCCTCCAAGCGCCCGTCGGCCTGGTCCAAGATCTGGCCGCCAGCCGGTCGCTGCCGGTACCGCTGTTCTGCGCCGGTGGTATCGCCACTCCCGCCGACGCGGCGTTGGTGATGCAACTCGGTGCCGAGGCCGTCTTCGTGGGCTCCGGCATCTTCAAGAGCGCCGACCCACCCCGCGTCGCCAGAGCCATCGTGGAAGCCACGACGCACTTCCGAGACCCCGCCATCGTCGCCAAGGTCAGTCGGGGCCTCGGGCCGGCCATGCGAGGCGAGGAGTCCTCGAGCGTCGAAACCCGGCTGTCGGAGCGCGGCTGGTGATGGCCGGGAGGCCGCCAGGTGAGCGGCAAGATCGGTGTTCTCGCCCTCCAGGGCGACGTACGCGAGCACGTCAGCGTCCTCGCTGAACTGGGCGCACACCCCGTCGAGGTCCGTTGTCCCGAGGATCTGGCGGGAATCGACGGGATCATCGTTCCCGGCGGCGAATCGACCACGATGGCGTTGTTGCTGGACAGCGCCGGCATCCGGTCGCCGCTGGCCGACCTCCTGGGTTCGGGGATGCCCGCCTTCGGGACCTGCGCCGGCATGATCCTGCTCGCGGCCGAGGTCCTCGACGGTCGCCGCGACCAGGCGGGCTTCGCCGTCATCGATATTTCCGTGCGGCGCAATGCCTTCGGGCGCCAGGTCGATTCGTTCGAGCTCGACCTCGCCATCGCCGAACTCGGTCACGAACCGATACACGGTGTCTTCATCCGGGCGCCGATCGTCGAGAGGGCCGGCGCCGGGGTCGAGATCCTGGCCGCAGTCGACGGCCGGCCCGTGGCGTGCCGCCAAGGCCCGGTCCTGGTCACGTCGTTCCATCCAGAGTTGTCAGGCGACCTTCGCCTCCACGACCTGTTCCTGAAAGGTGTGGGCTGATGTCCGGTCATTCCAAGTGGGCAACCATCAAGCACAAGAAGGGCGCACAGGACAAGGCCCGAGGAAAGCTCTTCGCCAAGCTCATCCGCCAGGTTGAGGTCGCGGCGCGAGAAGGTGGCGGGGATCCCGACGCCAATCCCACGCTGCGGACCATGTTCCAGAAGGCGCGTGACGCGTCGGTGCCCATCGACACGATCGACCGGGCCATCAAGCGAGGAACCGGCGAGCTGGAAGGCGTCCGCTACGAGCCCGTGTCCTACGAGGCCTATGCCCCCTCGGGCGTCGCCGTGATCATCGAGACCCTTACCGATAACCGCAACCGCACCGGTTCGGACATCCGGGCCATCTTCTCCAAGCACGGCGGCTCCATGGCCGAGCCCGGAGCGGTGGCGTGGCAGTTCGAGCGCAAGGGTGTGATCCTGGTGTCCAAGAAGTCCTCCTCGGGCGAAGAGATCACCGAGGACGACATCATGCTGGCGGCGCTCGAGGCCGGGGCCGAGGACGTCGGCGACAGCGGCGACAGCTGGGAGGTGACGACGGCGCCCGGGGAGATGGCGGCGGTTCGAGATGCGCTGGAGGCGGCCGGCATCGGGTTCGACTCGGCCGACATCACCCTGCTCGCGACCAACACCGTGCCGCTCGACAACGAGTCCGACGCCAAGAAGGTGCTGAGGCTGGTCGACCTGCTCGAAGAGCACGACGACGTCCAGAACGTGTACGCCAACTTCGACATCCCCGACAGCATCCTGGAACTCGTCGAGGCGTAGCCCGGGAAACTCTTGCGAGGTCGCGGCCCTCGGTCGCCCGCGCGATATCCACCGACGACGAAAGCGTCGCTGCTATCTTCGAACGAGTGTTCGCACTCGGCGTCGATCCCGGGCTGTCCCGCTGCGGCTACGGCGTCGTCGGTCGCAGCCGGGCCGGCTTGGCGGTGTCGTCGGCCGGGGTCATCCGGACACCGCCGGCCGATCCGCTGGCGACCCGTCTGGCGTCGCTGTATGCCGAGATGCGCCGGCTCCTGGCCGAGGTGCAGCCCGATGTCGTGGTCGTCGAGCGGGTCCTGTTCCAGGCCAACGCCCGCACCGCGATGGCGGTCGGCCAGGCCAGTGGCGTGGCGCTGGTCGCGGCCGCCGAGGCGGGGTGCCCCGTGGTGCAATACAGCCCCAATGAGGTGAAGCAGGCCGTCACCGGGTACGGGTCGGCGACCAAGGAGCAGGTGCAGCGCATGGTCCAATCGCTCTTGCGACTGCCGGAGCGCCCCAAGCCGCCCGATGTGGCGGACGCCTTGGCGCTGGCCATCTGTCACCTCACCGGCACGGGGCTACGGGCGGCGGTCGCGGCCGCCGGGGGGACGCCGTGATCGGATCGCTGCGGGGCATCCTGTTCGACCGGGTACTGCGGGCCGACCACCCGAGCGGCGAGGCCCTCGTCGAGGTGGGCGGGGTGGGCTACCGGGTGCTGCTCCCGGCGTCGGCCCTGGCGCGGCTGGGCGAGGTCGGCTCTCCGGTGTTCCTGCACATCCACACCCACGTCCGTGAGGACGCCATCATGCTGTACGGCTTTCCCTCCCGGGACGAGCGGCTGTGCTTCGAGAGCCTGATCGCGGCGCATGGGGTCGGTCCTGCGGTCGCCCTGGCACTGCTGTCCATCCACTCGCCCGCCGCCCTCCGCCGGGCAGTGGCCGCCGGCGACGCGGCTGCCCTCACGCTCGTTCCCGGTGTCGGCGCCAAGACCGCCAGCCGCTTGCTGATCGAGCTCAAATCCCGCCTGGACTTCGACCTCGACCTTCCCGACCTGGTCAGCGTGGGCCACGCCGGCGTCTCGCCCACCAGCCCCCGGGCCGAGGTCCGGGTGGCGCTGGCGGGCTTGGGCTACGGGGCCGACGAGGTTCGCGACGCCATCAGCCGCCTTCCCGACGACGGGCCGCTCGAGGAGCTGCTCCGCTCGGCCCTGCGCCATCTGGCCGGAGCCCGGTGAAGGAACCACGGTGAGGGAGGAGATCATCGCCGCATCGGGCCGCCCCGTGAGTGGTGCGGTTGCCGATCCGGTCGAGGCGGCCGAAGAGAGCAACCTACGACCTCGCCGGTTGGCCGAGTTCGTCGGCCAGGCCCAACTGAAGGAGCATCTGTCGATCGTGCTCGAGGCGGCGCGTCGCCGAGGACAGGCCGTCGACCACCTGTTGTTCGCCGGTCCACCCGGGTTGGGCAAGACCACCATGGCAGGGATCGTCGCCACCGAGATGGGTGCCGGGCTGCGGATCACCTCCGGACCGGCCTTGGTGCGGGCCGGGGACCTGGCCGCCATCCTCACCGACCTGGCCGAGGGTGATGTGCTCTTCATCGACGAGATCCACCGCCTGGGCCGGGCAGTCGAAGAGATCATGTACCCGGCCATGGAGGACTTCGCCCTCGACATCGTCCTCGGCAAGGGCCCCGCCGCCCGATCGATCCGGCTCGACCTGCCCCGATTCACCCTCGTCGGGGCGACGACCCGCACTGGTCTCATCACCGGCCCGCTTCGGGACCGCTTCGGCTTCGTCGCCCGACTCGACTACTACGAGCCGGAGGAGCTCGAGGCGATCATCCGGCGCTCGGCCCGGATTCTCGGTGTCAGCTTGGAGGGGGATGCGGCCACCGAGATCGCGGGCCGGTCCCGGGGCACGCCTCGCATTGCCAACCGCCTGTTGAAGCGGGTCCGCGACTACGCCGAGGTGCGCGCCGACGGCCATGTGACCCGGGAGCTGGCCCGCCAGGGGCTGGCCGTGTTCGGCGTGGACGGGCTGGGACTGGACAAGGTCGATCGGGCGATCCTCGACGCTCTGTGCGCCCGCTTCGGGGGCGGCCCAGTTGGCCTGTCGACCCTGGCAGTGAGCGTCGGGGAGGAAACCGACACCGTCGAAGACGTCTACGAGCCGTTCCTCATGCAGTTGGGCCTGCTCATGCGGACCCCCCGCGGCCGGGTCGCGACGCCCGCCGCGTGGCGCCACCTGGGACTCGAGCCACCCGCCGCCGGTACCCCCGCCCTGCCCTTCGATTGAACGGCCGGGCCGGGTCGTCAGTGGCCCCGGAGGACACCGCCGAGCACGGGGTTCAGGACATTCTGGGGTGCGTCGAGTACCGGCCCTGCCGCAGCCGCGGTGCTCGGTGTCGCTACGAGCTGCCCCGGCTGGGCCGGCGCAGGAAGCGTCAGCGCCCCACCAGCCAGGGCGACGCCAGGCGGCAGCTCACCCGGAATTGCCGGAATCGGCCCGGCGGGCACGACGGGCACGGCGGGCACGACGGGCACGGCGGGCACGACGGGAAGGCCACCGGTCACGCTCGGCAGCGTGGCGGCCACGGCATCGGTCGACGGGATGGTGAGCGGGAGCATCAACGGCGAGCTGGCGGACGCGACGGTCGCAGTGTCGGCGGGGCCGGCGGGCGAGCCGTCCGAGTTCGGGGCCGGCACCGGTGCGATCGTGGTGGCGGCCGGTGGTGGGTCGCTCGGGCCACTCGTCGTCGCGCGGTCGGTCCCGGGATCCGACGCGGCGTCGAGCGATGGCCCCGACAACCCGCCCGATGCCGCTGTCGGCTGAGCGGGCCCGCCCACGGTCGTGGCACCCGTCGCCGGGGCGATCGGCGCGCTCGCGCGACCGGCCGGACCAACGGCCTGGGCGTCAGCCCTGGGAGGCGTCGCCGCGGGCTTGCCGCTGTAGGGGCTGGGCGCGACCGCCAACACCACGGCGGCGGCCGTGGCCGTGACCCCGGCCGCGACCGTCGTGGGCGACGGGAGCGAGGGCAGCCACTGCGGCAGCCGGTTACGGACCCGGACGGTCACCTGGATCAAGCGGCCGACAACCGGCCACGCCACCATCCCCGCCCCGTCGACGAGGTGGAACTCCCGCCGCAGGGCACGACGAGCCCGGAACAGCAGGGTCTCGACGGTGCCCACCTTGACGCCGTAGTGGTCGGCGATGCGCTGATATGACCAGCCTTCGACCTCTCGAAGATTCAGCACGTCTTGGTGCCGGGGCGCCAGGCGCGACATGGCGGTCGCGACAAGCGAGGTGTCCACGGCGTCGATGATGTCGTCTTGGCCGCCCGGAACCGAACCGGGGTCAGGGTCCGAGGCTGGTTCTGACCGCGATTCGCGGCGGTAGGAGTCGACACAGAGGCGCGCTGCGATGACCGAGACCCACGGGTAGAACCGCAGTTCACCCGTCAGGTCGGGCAGGGCGCCGAGCGCCCGGGTGAATGCCTCCTGGGTCAACTCCTCCGCGGTGTCGGCGTCACCGACCCGTTTGCGGCAAAACCGCTCCAGCCGGTCGTGGTAGCGACGGTACAGCGCGTCAAAGGCTTCCTCGTCGCCCGCCTGGAAGCGTTCGACGAGCGCCCGATCGCGTTCGAGGTCGACGTCATCTACACGCAGCGCCACCGATTTCGAGGATAGCGCCCTACTTCGTTTCTCGTCGGGCCGGCAACTAGAACGTCAGGCGTGGAGGTTCCGGATTACCAACTGCCGCCGGAGGCGATTGCCCAGCGACCGGTCGAGCCCCGTCATGCATCGCGCCTGTTGGTGTCATTGGATCCCGACGACTCGCCGCGGCACCTCCACGTGGGCGACCTGCCAGGGCTGTTGCGCAAGGGCGACGTCCTCGTCGTCAACACCACCAAGGTGCTGCCCGCCCGGCTCCGGCTCCACAAGCGCAGCGGCGGCGCGGCCGAGGTCATGCTCCTCGCGCCGGAAGGCGACGAGGGGATCGAGTCGGTCAACTGGACGGCGCTGGTACGACCGGGCCGACGGCTGCCCGCGGGAACGATGTTGTTCCTGGGCGACCAGGCACTGGTGGAGGTCGGGGAGGTCGTGGCGGACGGGACACGCCGGGTCCGGCTGGTTGCCGGCGGCGCTTCGGTCAGCCAACTCCTCGACGAGTTCGGCGCCATTCCCCTTCCGCCGTACATCCACGAGCAACTGGCCGACAGCCGCCGCTACCAGACGGTGTACGCCGACCGGCCCGGATCGGTCGCCGCACCCACGGCCGGCCTCCACTTGTCCGAGCAGGTGCTCGCCGATTGCCGGGCGAAGGGCGTCGCCGTCGCCGCGGTCGACCTGGCGGTGGGACTCGGGACGTTTCGTCCGCTCAGCGCCGATCGGGTCGAGGATCACGTGATGCACCGCGAGCGCTACCGGGTGGCCGCCGCCACCGTGCAGGCGTGCCGGGACGCCCGGCGGGTCGTTGCGGTCGGTACGACGACCGTCCGGGCGCTCGAGTCGGCAGCCGCGACCGGCCGCCTGGAAGGTGACACAGAGTTGTACGTCCACGGCGCCTACCCGTTCCAGGTCGTCGACGTCCTGCTGACCAACTTCCACCAACCCCGGTCGTCGCTGCTGGTGCTGCTGGAGGCGTTTTGCGGGCCTCGCTGGCGGGACCTGTACGAGGAGGCACTGGTCGAGGGATATCGGTTCTTGTCTTTTGGCGACGCGATGCTGGTCGGGCGCAGGTTGACGGCATGACCGCAGCACTTCGCTTCGACGTGGGCGCGACCGACGGGTCCGCTCGTACCGGGTCCGTCCACACCGCGCGGGGCGTTTTTCGCACCCCCTGCTTCATGCCGGTCGGGACGAGAGGAACGGTACGGACCCTCGACGCGGCCGATGTCGGCGAACTCGGGGCGGATGTGCTGCTGGCCAACACGTACCACCTGATGCTGCGGCCCGGGGCGGAGGTGGTGGCGGCCGCCGGCGGGCTCCACGGTTTCACTGGCTGGGGCGGCCACATGCTCACCGACTCGGGCGGCTATCAGGTGTTCTCGCTCGGACCTCAGGTCGACGACGACGGCGTCACCTTCCGTTCGACGTACGACGGATCGACGCACCGCCTGACGCCGGAGGGGGCGGTCGGCATCCAAGAGGCGTTGGGGGCCGACATCCAGATGGCGCTCGACATCTGCGCCGCGCTGCCGTCCACCGAGGAGGTGCTGCGGGCCGCGGTCGAACGTACGGCCGCGTGGGCCGCCCGAGCCCGGCGGGCGCACCGGCGCGAGGGTCAGGCCATCTTCGGGATCGTCCAGGGCGGGGCGAACGAGGCGCTGCGGGCCGAGAGCGCGGAGCGCACCGTGGAGCTGGGTTTCGACGGCTACGGAATCGGGGGTCTCTCGGTGGGTGAGCCCCGTTCGCAGATGCTGCCCGCCCTGGCGGCGGCGCTGGCGGAGTTGCCGGCGGAGCAGCCTCGGTACCTGATGGGGGTCGGCGATCCGGTGTCGATCGTGGAGGCGGTCGCCCTCGGGGTCGACATGTTCGACTGCGTCCTGCCGACTCGGCTGGGGCGCCACGGCACGGCGCTGACCGGGCGGGGAAAGGTGCAGATACGCGGGGCGGCGATGGCCCGCGACCTGGGTCCGGTCGACGACGGGTGCTCCTGCCGGACCTGCACCCTGCACAGCCGGTCGTACCTGCGCCACCTGTTCATGGTCGGCGAGCCCTCGGGGCCACGGTTGTTGACCTGGCACAACCTGGCGTGGCAGCTGCGATTGATGTCCGACGTTCGAGACGCCGTGGCGGTCGGGGGACTGGATGCGTTGCGAGCCCGAGTGGCGGCGATCTGGGACTGAGGGAGGGGTCGCGCCAGCCGGTCGAGGTACCTCCCGCGCTAAGGTCTGGCGGACTGCCCGGTCGCCGATGTAGGCGGTCGGCTGCTGTGCGCCTATGCCCTCAATCCTCGTTTTCGTCCTCTTCTTCGCTGGGGTGTATTTCCTGTTGCTGCGACCTCAGCAGCAGCGGGTACGTCGACAGCGGGAGCTCATTACTGCGATCGGCGTCGGTGACCGAGTGGTCACCGCCGGTGGTCTCATCGGGCGCGTCGTCGACGTCGACGATGACCGGTTGCTGTTGGAGGTGGCCGACGGGGTCGTTGTCGAACTGTTGCGCCTGGCGGTCAGCCGGCGCCTCGACGACTCCGAGGCGATCTCCGATTCGGTGTTCGGATCGACCTCGACCAACGACGAACTCGAGGAGGCCTACGCCGCCGAGGACTATGTCGCGGGTGACGACGAGGGCGAGACGGCCGCGGGCGAGCTCGCCGGTGGCGAGCCTGGCGCCGGTGGCGAGCCTGGGGGCCCGGGTGGCCCGTCCGGCGGCGACGTGATCGAGAGCGGCGGGAGCGGCGAGGCGGCCGAAGGAACTGACGACGCGGTCGCGACACCCGAGGCGGCGGCACCGGGCGTGGCTGGGACCGCTGGTGTGGCTGGAACTGACAGCACTGTCGACGAGGCGGCGGCGCCGGCCCCCGGGCAGGATCCTCACTGACCGATGCGTAAATCGTTGTGGTACTCGCTCATTGGCATCGTCGCGGTCGCAGTGATCGCCCTCGGTGCAACGCTGGCATCGGGCCACCAGCCGCTACTCGGCCTCGACCTTCAAGGCGGCGCGTCGGTGGTGCTCCAGCCCAAGGGCAAGGTCGACGGGGGAATCCTCAATCAGGCGATTTCGATCATGCGCAAGCGAATCGACGCCCTTGGGGTGGCGGAACCCAACATCAGCCGACAGGGCAACAACGTCGTCGTCGAGTTGCCGGGTATCAAGGACCCGGCCCGAGCGTTGCAGGTCGTCGGGCAGACCGCCCAGCTGCTCTTCCGGCCGGTGCTGTGCACGGCCGGGTCGGGGGCGGGGGCGACGCCCACGCTGTTCCAACCCTTCAATGCCTCGAATACTCCGGGGTCAACGACCACCACGGTTCCCGGCGCCACCACGACGACCGTGCCCGGTGCGCCGACGACGACGCCGGGGGCCACGACACCGTCGAGCGGGGCGTTTGGTGTCGGCGGCGGCCGCATTCCGGCATCGGGGCTTCCGAGGTCGCCCCTTCCTGCCACTCCGCTACCCGCGCAGACGCCGACGACCACGCCCGCGGTGACGGCTCCGGCCACCACGGCTCCGGCCGGCGCGACGCCGGGCACGACCGCGCCCGGCACGACACCGACGACGGTCGCCGGCGGGGCGGCAGGAGCGTCCCCGTACAGCGAGAACGACTGCCAACTGGCCAACACGAACGTGTCCAGCGCCCTGCCCACGACCACGGGCGACCAGGACGTTCCCACCGCCACCGTCCTTCTCCCAGCCGCCGACAAGAACGGCAACGCCGACCCCAACGGGCCCCGGTACCTGCTCGGGCCGTCCCAGCTGACCGGCAAGGTCGTGAGCACTGCCACCGCCCTGCCGCCCGACCTCAGTATCAGCGAGCCCAACTGGTACGTGCAGGTCAAGTTCACCGGCTCTGGCGGCCCGCAGTTCGACAAGTTGGCGCAGGACAACTACCAGAAGTTCGTTGCCATCGCCCTTGACGGCGTCGTCGAGTCGGCACCGCAGATCCAGCAGCAGTCGTACAGCGGGACCGCGGTCATCAACGGGGCCAACTTCACCGAAGGCACGGCCAAGAACCTGGCGCTGGAGCTGCGGTACGGCTCTCTTCCGGTGCAGTTCGAGGCGCAGTCCATACAAACCGTCTCGGCGACGATCGGCAAGGACTCGCTCCGGGCGGGCCTGGTGGCCGGCGCCATCGGCCTCCTCCTCGTGCTCTGCTACATGCTCTTCTACTACCGGGCCCTGGGGCTGGTCGTGGTGCTGGGCCTGACGCTTTCGGGGATGTTGCTGTACTCCATCATCTCCCAGCTCAGCGCCTCGCGTGGCCTGGCGCTGTCGTTGGCCGGGGCGACCGGCATCATCGTGTCCGTCGGTGTCACCGCGGACTCCTACATCGTCTATTTCGAACGTCTCAAAGACGAATTACGTTCGGGAAAGAGCGTCCGTTCGTCGGTCGACCGGGGGTTCTCCCGGGCGTATCGGACCATCGTGGCGGCCGACCTTGTGTCGATCATGGCCGCGCTCATCCTCTACCTCTTCACGGTCGGATCGGTCCGGGGGTTCGCCCTCACCCTGGGCCTGTCGACCGCGCTCGACCTGATCACGGCGTACTTCTTCACGCGGCCCATGGTCGCCTTGCTCGGGCGCAACCGGCTGTTCACTGAGGCGAAATTCTTCGGGGTGGCACGCGGCCTGGCCGCGGCCCCGACTGGGGGACCCCAATGACCGAGACCAAGCACCGGCTGTGGACCCGCCTCTACCGAGGCGAAACCTCGTTCGACTTCGTCGGGCGCCGAAACCGGTGGTTCGCGATCTCGGCCGCCATCATCGTCCTCGGCCTGATCTCACTATTGGTCCGGGGCCTCAACTTCGGCATTGAGTTCAAGGGCGGCACGGTCTGGGAGGTCCAGACCAACGCGTCGGTGCCCCACGTCCGCGATGTCCTCGCCCAGGTCTCGCCCGATCTGCGCCAGGCCACCATCGAGGTGCTCACCGACCGCCAGACCGGAAAACACACGGTCCGGATCTCGGCTCACGCCAATACCACCAAGGACAAGACCAAGGTCAACGCAGTCAGTACCGCCCTGGCCAAGATGGCGGGTACCGACATCAACGGGGTGACCCTCAATGACGTCGGCCCGACCTGGGGTCACGACATCACCCAGAAAGCCATACGGGCGCTGGTGATCTTCCTCGTCGCGGTCGTGATCTACATCACCTTCCGCTTCGAGGGCAAGATGGCCATCGCCGCCCTTTTGGCTCTGGTCCACGACATCCTGGTCACGATCGGCGTGTACTCACTCTCGGGATTCCAGGTGACGCCCGCGACGGTCATCGCCTTCCTCACCATCCTCGGGTACTCGCTGTACGACACCATCGTCGTGTTCGACAAGATCGAGGAGAACACCAAGGGCCTGGCCGCGTCGGGCCGCATCACCTACACCGAGACGGTCAACCTCTCGATGAACCAGGTGCTCATGCGGTCGATCAACACGAGCATCGTCGCCATCATGCCCATCTTGTCGATCCTGCTGATCGGCGCCTATTTCCTGGGCGCCCCGGCTTTGGAGGACTTCGGCCTGGCGCTGTTCATCGGACTGCTCACCGGGGCGTACTCGTCGATTTTCGTCGCGGCCCCGTTGCTGGCGGTCATGAAGGAGCGCGAGCCCCGGTACAGCCAGATCCGCCAGCGGCTCGCCAACCGGTCGTCGATGACCGGTGTGCTCACGCCGGCCGCGGCCGCGTCGGGCGAGCTGCTCGGAGCGACCAGCGGCGGGGGTGGCGGTGGGGGCGGCCGGAGCCGTTCGGGCGCGGGTGCGGCCGGGCGCGGGAGCGGGCGGCAGGCGAGCAGCACGCCACGGGCAGGAGGAAAGCCACCGATCGTGCCCGCCAGTGCGAGGGCGGCGAAGGCGAAGGCTTCGGGCACCGATGGTGCTGATGTCGTCGAGCTCGACGAGGGCGACGACGCAGTACCGGCCAAGCCCGCGGCCGCTCGTTCTGACGCCAAGCCCAAGGCGGGCGCCGCCACGAACAGCGGAGGATCGGCGGCTGCCGGCGCCGGTGATGGCGCAGCGTCCCGTCAGGCACCCAAACCCCGGCCCGCGGGAACCAACCGCGGCGGCGGCGGCGGCGGCGGCGGCGGCGGTGGCGGCAACCGTCCGGGGCCCCGGCCCCGCAAGAAGGGTCGCCGCCGCTAACGACCATCCGGGCACGGACAGCCGATCGAAGCACTGCCTGGCAGCCGCTACCGTTGGGCGATCGCGACTGACGCCAGTTGGCTGAAGGATTTCGTCCGGGACATCCCTGACTATCCGCGGCCCGGTGTCACCTTCAAGGACATCACGCCGCTGCTCGCGGACATCAAGTCGTTCCGCTACAGCGTCGATGCCTTGTCTGACCACTTCGCGGGCTGCAAGGTCGACAAGGTGCTCGGCATCGAAGCCCGTGGCTTCATCGTGGCCGCTCCCGTCGCCTACCGCTTCGGCGCCGGGTTCGTACCCGTCCGCAAGGCCGGCAAGCTCCCCTGGAACGTCGAGGCTCAGGAGTACGTCCTGGAGTACGGCACCGACTCGCTGGAAATCCACCGCGACGCCCTCGGACCGGGCGACCACGCCCTCATCATCGACGACGTCCTCGCCACCGGCGGCACGGCCGCGGCCGCGGCCCGACTGGTCGACCGGCTGGGCGGCATCACCATCGGCGCCGGCTTCCTCATCGAATTGACGTTCCTAGGCGGTCGCGGGAAGTTAGAGGGCTTCGAAGCCGTTTCACTTATTACCTATGAGTAGGTCGAGCGTATGAGCCGTGAACGGGGGCGGGCACCGGTGGCCAAAGGGCCAGTGGCCAAGGGACCCGCGGCCCGCGGGCCGGTGCTCGAACTCGCCGGCCGCCGCGCCCCCGGCGTCACGGTCCCCCGGGTGCTCCAGTGGCGTCGCCAGACACCGCCGGCCGAACTGCTGGCTCCCCTCCTCACCGCCTACAAGGAACGGCACCCGAAGAGCGACCCCGCCTTGATCCTCCAGGCCTATTCGCTGGCCGACGCGGCCCACGACGGCCAGCTGCGCAAGTCGGGTGAGGCGTACATCACCCACCCGGTCTCGGTCGCCACCATCCTCGCCGGCCTCAGCCTCGACGACATCACCATCGCCGCCGCCTTGCTGCACGACGCGGTGGAGGACACCGGCGTGTCCTTGGACGACATCGAGGTGCAGTTCGGTCCCGTCGTCGCCACCATCGTCGACGGCGTCACCAAGCTCGAACGGATCCAGTTCGACTCGAAGCAGGCCCAGCAGGCCGCCACCATGCGCAAGATGCTGGTCGCCATGGCCAAGGATCCCCGGGTCCTGCTCATCAAGCTGGCTGACCGGCTGCACAACATGCGGACCATCGCCGCCATGCCGGAATGGAAGCAGCAGCGCA
>JAUTXM010000148.1 GCA_030838025.1 Acidimicrobiaceae bacterium | reverse complement strand
CGCAGCGCGGACGGGCTCGAGGAAGACCCCACCCGACTCGGCCAGGCCGCCCCCCAGGACGATGCATTCGGGATCGAAGACGTTGGCCAGGTTGGCCAGCCCCAGCGCCACCCACCAGGCGAAGCGGTGGATGACCTCCATGGCGTCGGCGTCACCGTCGGTGGCCGCGGCCGTCACGTGCTCGCCCCGCACCGCCACCGGGTCACCGCCCGCCAGCTGGACGACGCGCGGCACCTGGCCCGCTTCGGCAGCCTCGCGCCCGAGGCGGCCCAGGCCGCTGCCCGACGCGAAACGCTCCCAACAGCCCCGCTTGCCGCACGGGCACGGAGGCCCGTGGATGTCGACGACCATGTGGCCGATCTCGCCCGAGAACCCGTTGGCGCCCAGCAGCAAATGGCCGCCGCTGACCAGGCCGCCGCCGATGCCGGTGCCCAGCGTGACCATCAACAAGTCGTGGCTTCCCTTGCCGGCGCCCAGCACTCGCTCGGCCCAGGCGGCGCACGTGGCGTCGTTGCCCACTCGGACGGTGACGCCGGGGAGGCGCTGCTCGAGGCCGGCCCGCACGGGGAGGCCGACGACATGGGGCAGGTTGGGTGCGAACTGCAATATCCCGCCGTGATCGACCAGCCCGGGGGCACCGACGCCGACCGCCGTGACCGGACCGAGGGTGGACACCGCCTCGGCGATGGCGTCGAGGACCGCTTCGCCGCCGCGCGGCGTGGGCCGGCGGGTCTCCTCGCCTCGCGTCCCGTCGGCTCGCAGCTGCAGGGCGAGGATCTTGGTTCCCCCGACGTCGACGCCGATCACCGCAGGCATTGGCGCGAGGGTAGGTGTTCTACCGCCCGTCGGGCCGGGTGAGCTCATAGAAAGCAATGGCGGCCGCCGTGGCCACGTTCAACGAATCCACCCGCGGCCGCATGGGGATGCGCGCCCGTTCGTCGGCGCACGCCCGGGCGGCCTCGGTGAGCCCGGGGCCCTCGGCTCCGACCAGGACCGCGACCGGTCCCCCGGCGGCGCGCAGGGCGGGCGCCTCGGGATCGGGCGTGAGCGCCACGACCCGGAAACCCGCCGCCTTGAGTTCGGCCACGACCTGCGGCCACGGATCGGCGCGGGCCCAGGGCACCCGCAGCACCTGTCCCATCGACACCCTTACCGCCCGGCGGTAGAGGGGATCCACCGCCCCTGGGCTGAGCAGGATTGCCGCCACCCCGAAGGCCGCGGCGTTGCGGAACAGCGCGCCCATGTTCTCGTGGTCGCCGACGTCTTCGGCGACTGCGATGAGCGACTGGCCTTCGACGATGGCCCGCCAGTCCGCCGGGGGACGCCTTCCCGCGGCCGCCAGCGCCCCGCGATGGAAATGGAATCCGGTGATGCTGCGCATGATCTCGTTGGACGCGACGTACACGGGCCAGTCGCCCCCGTCATCGAGAAACGGGCGCAGCTGTTCGAACCTGGCCTCCGAGAGCAGCATCGAACGCACCGGGTAGTCGGATTCGAGCAGTTGGCGGATCACCGTCGGCCCTTCCACCATGAACAGGCCGACACCGGGCTCCTCGCGCTGGCGGAGCTCCGCGTCGGTCAAGTTGTGGTAGTCGTCGACCCGTTCGTCGGTTGGGTCGGCGATCGGGACGACCGGGCCCATGGGGCGTCGGCTCTAGCCGGGAAGCACGGCTTCGATCGCCTCGACCAGTTCGTCCGCCTCCGGGTCCGTCGGGGGGCGGAACCGGCCCACGACCTCGCCTTCGGGGTTGACGAGGAACTTCTCGAAGTTCCAGCGAATGTCGCCCGTTTCCCCCGCCGCGTCGGGCGTTTCGACCAGCCGGCGGTAGAGGGGGTGGCGGCGTTCCCCGTTGACCTCGACCTTCTCGGTCATCGGGAACGTCACGCCGTAGGTCGTCGAGCAGAAGGTGGCAATCTCCTCCGCAGTGCCCGGCTCCTGACCGCCGAACTGGTTACAAGGCACCCCGAGCACGGTGAACCGTTCGTCTCCGAAGCGCTTCTGGAGCCGTTCGAGCCCGTTGTACTGGGGGGTCAGGCCGCAGCGCGAGGCCACGTTGACAACGAGGACGGTTCGGCCTTTGAACTGGTTCAGGTCGAGGGGTTCGCCGCTCAAGCCTGCGAGATCAACGTCGTAGATCGACATGGGCCGGAGGCTACGTCAGCGTCGGGACTACCGGTTCACCTGACAGCGATGCGCTGAACAGGACCGGTGGGGCCGTTTGGGGGCTCTTCGTGTGGCTTGCGTTCGCGTTCGCCGGCCCGAGTGGACGGGTCCGCGGTCGCTGGGCGGGTCCGCTTCAGCAACGACCGGGTGAGGTGATTGAACGCATCAAGGATCTCGCCGAGGTCCGCACTCGTCACCACTTGGTCGACGATTTCGAGGGCGTCATGGGCCGCTGCGATCATTTCGCTGGCGGCGTGCTGCATATGGCCAAAGGCCGCTTCGGCCTTGTCGCGCTGCGAACCGGTCACACCATCCCCCCAACCGGCTCGGCCGTCGCTTCGGCGAAGCTGACCTCCAACCACGACGACACCATGGTTGCACCCACGACCTGGCGTCGCCGGAGCGAGTCGGGCAGCATGATCGCCCGGCGATGGGGGCCCACGCGAACCAGGAGCTCGCCGTCGCGGCGGCCCACGTCGAGATCGTCGCGGTCCGCGAAGGGCAGCTCGAGGCGCAGCACCAGCGCATCGTCGCGCGCCTCTACCCGCAGCGGCTCCCCGCGGTGCAGGATGCCCGTTGGGTCGAGGTCGCCATAGACCACCCCCGCGAAGTCCCGTAAGCGGTCCAACCCGACCAGCTCGTCGGTGGCCAGTTCGGCCTTGAGCACCGGTAAGGGGGCAAAACCCTCCTCGATCGTCGCCAGGTGCTCGGCGTGGGCCTCCTTCCACGACTTGAACCATGGGTCGGTGATGGCCTCGGGCAGCAGCCGGTTGGCCACCACGGCGTCGACCCGGTACCCGAATAGGGAGAGGTAAGTGGCGGTGCGCCGGGCCTCGGCAATGACGATCTTCTCGGGGTTGACCACCAGGCGTATGGTGCTGCGCTCGCCGTCGGTCAGCAGGTCCCGAACCCCTTCGAGGCCGTCGTACAGCCGGCGGGCCGCTGCGAAGACGTGATCCCCGGCGACGGGTATCGAGGTGAGGTGGCGCAGGATGGGCCGGACCGCCTGCAGCACCCGGCGCTCGACGGGAAACACCCGGTCCATGTACCAGGCCAGGATCTCGGGCAGGGAGAGAAGGCGGATGGTTTCCGCGGTCGGCGCGCAGTCGACCACGACCACGTCCCAGTCGCCGCTGTCGGCGTGGCCCTTGATGTCGGCGAGGGCGAACACCTCCTCGAGGCCGGGGAGCACCGAGAGCTCTTCGGCCTCGAGGCTGTCGACGCCGGCCCACCCGAAGAGATCCCGGAGGTAGTCCTGGATGTCACCCCACGCATCCTCGAGCCGTTCGGTGGCGTCGAGTTGCTGGCCCCACAGCCCCTCGCACACCGGCCGGGGCCGCCCGTCGAGGTGGGTGTCGAAGGCGTCGCTCAGGCTGTGGGCGCTGTCGGTCGAGAGCACCAGCGTCCGCAGGCCGCTGTCGGCGCAGCGCAGGGCGGTGGCGGCCGCCACGGAGGTCTTGCCCACCCCGCCCTTGCCTGTGAACAGCAGCACGCGGCAGGGAACCGGCGCCGGGTCGCGGCCCGGGTCCCGGTCCCGACCCTGGCCCTGCCCTGTCAACCCTCCGCCCTGGCCTTCAACTCACGCAACACCTTGACCCCGAGGCGTCCCTCGGCCCGACGCTTCACGAAGCCGGGCAGGGGAACCTTCAACTCCACCGTGAGCTGGTACACGACCTCGGTGTCGTCGCCATCACCGGCCGACGCCTCGAAGGAGTACGACCCGTCGTAGCACCGGGTCAGGTCGCCCGCTTCCTGCACCCAGGACAGCCGTTCGGGGGCGCCGGTGTAGTCGTACTGCAACGTCAGAGACGTGCTGCGCCCAAACGCCGCCGCCCGGTAGGTCACCTTGGTCCCCCGACCCTGGTCGTCGCGCGCCAGTACCTGGACGGCTTTGATGTCGCCCGACCAGGTCGGGTAGTCCTCGAAATCGATCAGGATGGCGAACAACGCTTCCGGTGTGGCCCGGATCATCGTCCGTTCAGCGACCTGTTCCTCCACGGTGGTGTTCTCTCAGTCCCTACTCGAGGTCAATACCGGGCCGTGTTTCGCCGGACGATGGCGTAGTAGTAGCCGAGGACGATGCCGTTGCCGACGAGGAACCAAGCCGTGGCCACCCCGACACAAAGCCACATGATCCACGCTCGGCGGTCGGTGGCTCCCCCGGGAAACTCGGTGCTCTCCCGGCCGATGCAATCGAGCAGCGCCAGCATGGGGATCGCCTCGAGGACGAGGAGTGCAAGGAGGAGGGGCACGCCTAATCGAGGTTAGCCCCGGGAGCGCCGGGGCATCCCGTCGGTCTGGCGAGGCACGAAGACCCCGTACCGGGCGCCCCAGTACTCGCAGTGCGCCAAACCCCACACGGGGACCAGCCACCCGAAGGCGAGGGCGGCCGTGATCCAACACGTCGCCGCGGCCACGATCACCTGCACCGCCAGCGCCCCGAGCAGCCGGATGCGCACCGGGCGAGGGGCCACGTCCTCGAGCAGGATGAGATTCCACAGGCTGATCTCGTTGTCTCGACTGCGTCCCGCCGCGACCCCCCACCCCCAGAGGTACAGCCCACTGCCGCCGATCAGCAGGATCAAGTCGACGACGACCGCCGGTATGCGGGCCGACGGGACGATCGCTGCGACCGCGGTGGCCACGACGAAGACCACCGTGCCGATCCACGCCGAGCGGATCACGGCGACGCCTGCGCCGGGGTTCACCACGGCCGCCGGTTCGGGGACACCCTTACGGGCCGCCTGGCGTTCGGCTCGGACCGCCTCGGCGCCGCCGGCGACGGCCCTCGGGGCCCGCGCGGGATCTGTGGGACCCGCGGGACCCGCGGGCCGGGGTCGCCCGGGAC